>NZ_JADPLO010000075.1:0-26091 GCF_015667765.1 Bacteroides sp. 1001302B_160321_D4
CATTCCGAACAGAGAAGTTAAGCCTCGTCACGCCGATGGTACTGCGTAACAGTGGGAGAGTAGGTAGCCGCCGTTTTTAGAGAAGCCCCTTGATTCAGCAACGAATCAAGGGGCTTTCTGGTGTTTGGTACTTTGCAAAAAAAGTGTTATATTTGCGACCGACAATTATTTTATTAAACGTTTAAAGCAAATTTGAAAGGTATGAAAACTAAATTATTTTTGGCTGCTGTAGCAGTAACATTTTCTTTTGCAATGATGTCTTGTGCTGGTAACAAAACTACTAACGCTGCTTCTGAAGGTGAAGAAACAACCGTAGAAACTGTAGAAGCTGTTGTTGAATCTGATTCTTGCTGCCAGGCTAAAGATTCTTGTGCTACTGCTTGCGACAAAAAAGCAGATTGCGCAGAAAAGAAAGAATGTTGCGATAAGAAGTAATCTATTGATTTAGAACAATAAAGAAGAAGAGGGAGAGAATGCTGAAAAACATTCTGCTCCCTCTTTTCTTTTAGTGAAATATAGACCTGTATTCGTGATACATTTTTGGTAAAAATCGGCTTTAACTTATGAAATGATATTTTTTTCGATAAAAAAGTAACGTATTATTTGGTGGAAAAGAAATAATCCATACCTTTGCACCGTCAAACTATAAAAGAGACAAGAAATGAACCAGATGTTTATACATATTCTACTATGCGGTATTATTATTCTACTATCAAAGGTTAGTGGAAGTGAGTGCTGCGCGTAAATGTGTATAAATGAAAATATACGAAAGCCTTTCTCACTTCCAAGTGTGAAAGGCTTTTTTAATGCTAATAATTATATAATATACATTGAATATGGACAATAGGTTATTTATTTTTGATACCACTCTTAGAGATGGTGAACAGGTTCCGGGATGCCAGTTGAATACAGTAGAGAAGATTCAGGTAGCAAAGGCATTGGAAGCGTTGGGAGTAGACGTGATTGAAGCCGGATTCCCCATTTCGAGCCCGGGAGATTTTAATTCAGTGATTGAGATTTCAAAAGCGGTGACTTGGCCTACTATCTGTGCTTTAACACGTGCAGTTCAAAAAGATATTGATGTTGCTGTAGATGCACTGAAATTTGCTAAACATAAACGTATTCATACCGGTATCGGTACTTCTGATTCGCACATTAAATATAAATTCAATTCGAATCGTGAAGAGATTATCGAACGTGCGGTAGCTGCCGTGAAATACGCCCGCCGTTTTGTGGACGATGTAGAGTTTTATGCAGAAGACGCAGGCCGTACGGATAACGAATATCTGGCACGTGTGGTGGAAGCCGTTATCAAAGCAGGAGCTACCGTAGTGAATATTCCTGATACAACGGGTTATTGCTTACCTTCAGAATATGGTGCTAAAATAAAATACCTGATCGACCATGTAGACGGCATCGATAATGCCATACTTTCTACTCACTGTCACAACGACTTGGGTATGGCTACTGCCAATACGATAGCCGGTGTTTTGAACGGCGCACGTCAGGTGGAAGTGACCATCAACGGTATCGGCGAACGTGCAGGAAATACTGCCCTCGAAGAAATCGCCATGATTATCAAGAGCCACCACGAAATAGATATTCAGACCAATATCAATACACAGAAGATTTATCCGACCAGCCGCATGGTATCCAGCCTGATGAATATGCCGGTACAGCCGAATAAAGCAATCGTTGGACGTAACGCTTTCGCACACTCTTCAGGTATCCATCAGGACGGCGTGTTGAAGAATGTACAAACGTATGAGATTATTGATCCGCATGATGTGGGTATTGATGATAACTCTATCGTATTGACAGCCCGTAGCGGACGTGCCGCATTGAAAAATCGTCTTTCTATCTTGGGAGTTGACCTGGATCAGGAAAAGCTGGATAAGGTATATGATGAGTTCTTGAAGTTGGCTGATAAGAAGAAAGATATTAATGATGACGATATTTTAGTATTGGCAGGTGCAGACCGTAGCCAGAATCATCGCATCAAACTGGATTATTTGCAGGTGACGAGTGGTGTCGGCGTTCGTTCGGTAGCTAGTTTGGGATTGAACATTGCCGGTGAGAAGTTTGAGGCTTGTGCCAGTGGTAACGGTCCGGTAGATGCAGCTATCAAGGCATTGAAGAAGATTGTAGAACGCCACATGACTTTGAAAGAGTTTACTATTCAGGCTATCAGCAAGGGAAGTGATGATGTAGGTAAAGTACACATGCAGGTAGAATACGATAACCAGATTTATTATGGTTTTGGAGCTAATACAGATATTATTGCCGCTTCCGTAGAAGCTTATATTGACTGTATTAACAAATTCAAATTATAAAAAAGAGACTGACAGTCGTATCGGCATTTAAAATAGTAAATAGTAATTAGTAAAATAGTAAATAAACAGATGAATACATTATTTGATAAGATATGGGATGCCCACGTGGTGACTACTGTGGAAGATGGTCCTACACAGCTTTATATTGATCGCTTATATTGTCATGAAGTGACTAGTCCGCAAGCTTTTGCCGGATTGCGTGAACGTGGAATCGGAGTGTTGCGTCCGGAAAAGGTATTTTGTATGCCCGACCATAATACACCGACACACGATCAGGATAAGGAGATTGAAGATCCGATTTCTAAAACGCAGGTCGACACACTGACTAAGAATGCGAAGGATTTTGGTTTGACACACTACGGTATGATGCATCCGAAGAATGGAATTATCCATGTGGTAGGTCCCGAACGTGGTTTGACTTTGCCGGGAATGACGATTGTCTGCGGTGACTCTCACACTTCTACTCATGGTGCGATGGGAGCAATCGCTTTCGGTATCGGAACAAGTGAAGTGGAAATGGTATTGGCTTCGCAATGTATTCTTCAGTCAAGACCGAAAACAATGCGTATCACGGTAGACGGTGAACTGAGCAAAGGGGTGACTGCAAAAGATGTAGCTCTGTATATGATGTCTAAGATGACTACCAGCGGTGCTACCGGTTACTTCGTAGAATATGCAGGTTCGGCTATCCGCAATCTGACAATGGAGGGACGTCTTACCCTCTGTAACCTTTCTATCGAAATGGGTGCACGTGGGGGGATGGTTGCTCCGGACGAAGTGACTTTTGAATATATCAAGGGACGTGAAAGTGCTCCGCAAGGTGAAGCATGGGACAAGGCTTTGGCATATTGGAAGACATTGAAGAGTGATGACGATGCCGTATTCGACAAGGAAGTCCGTTTTGAAGCTGCTGATATTGAGCCGATGATTACTTACGGAACGAATCCGGGTATGGGTATGGGCATCACACAGCACATTCCTACGATGGAAGGAATGAGCGAAGCTGCACAGGTTTCATTCAAGAAATCAATGGACTACATGGGCTTCCAACCGGGTGAATCTTTGTTGGGCAAAAAGATTGATTATGTATTCCTCGGCGCTTGTACAAACGGGCGTATCGAAGATTTCCGTGCATTTGCTTCCATCGTGAAAGGCCGCAAGAAAGCGGAAAATGTAATTGCATGGCTGGTTCCGGGTTCATGGATGGTAGACGCACAGATCCGTAAGGAAGGAATCGACAAGATTTTGACGGAAGCCGGATTTGCTATTCGTCAGCCGGGATGTTCTGCTTGTCTGGCGATGAACGATGATAAGATTCCTGCCGGAAAATATTCGGTATCTACCAGCAACCGTAACTTCGAAGGACGTCAGGGACCTGGTGCACGTACCTTGTTAGCTAGTCCTCTGGTGGCTGCTGCAGCTGCGGTGACAGGTGTGATTACCGATCCGAGAGAACTGATGTAATTTCAATCATAAATCATAATTTATAATTCATAAATAAGGCGATGGCTAAGACAAAATTTAATATAATCACAAGTACTTGTGTACCTCTTCCTTTAGAAAACGTAGATACCGACCAGATTATTCCGGCACGTTTCTTGAAAGCAACCACTCGTGAAGAGAAATTCTTCGGTGATAACCTTTTCCGTGACTGGCGTTACAATGCAGACGGTTCCCTGAATAAGGATTTTGTGTTGAACAACCCTACTTACAGCGGACAGATATTGGTGGCAGGTAAGAACTTCGGTTCGGGTTCCAGCCGTGAACACGCAGCCTGGGCAATTGCCGGCTATGGTTTCCGTGTGGTGGTATCCAGTTTTTTTGCCGATATTCATAAGAATAATGAGTTGAACAACTTTGTGCTTCCGGTGGTTGTAACCGAGGAGTTTCTGCAAGAACTGTTCGATTCAATAGAAGCAGACCCGAAGATGGAAGTGGAAGTGAATCTTCCCGAACAGACCATCACCAACAAGGCGACAGGTAAAAGTGAACATTTTGAAATCAATGCTTACAAGAAACTTTGTTTGATGAACGGATTGGACGATATCGATTTCTTGTTAAGCAATAAAGATAAAATAGAAGAATGGGAAAAGAAGGCGTGAAAATAGAAATCATGGACACAACGCTCCGTGATGGTGAACAAACCAGCGGAGTATCTTTCGTGCCTCATGAGAAACTAATGATCGCCCGTTTGCTGTTAGAAGATTTGAAGGTAGACCGGGTGGAGGTTGCTTCGGCGCGTGTGTCGGACGGTGAGTTTGAAGCCGTGAAGATGATTTGTGACTGGGCGGCCCGTCGCAATCTGCTCCATAAAGTGGAAGTGCTCGGCTTTGTTGACGGGCATACTTCTGTCGATTGGATTCAGCGTACCGGTTGCCGTGTGATTAATCTTCTTTGCAAAGGTTCACTGAAGCATTGTACGCAACAACTGAAAAAGACACCGGAAGAACATCTGGCAGATATCATTAATGTGGTGCATTATGCCGACGAACAGGATATAACCGTCAATGTTTATCTGGAAGATTGGAGTAACGGTATCAAAGATTCTCCCGAATATGTATTCCAGTTGATGGATGGATTGCAAGAGACGAGTGTCAAGCGTTATATGTTGCCTGACACGTTGGGTATCTTGAATCCCTTGCAAGTGATAGAGTATATGCGGAAGATGAAGAAACGTTATCCGAATACTCATCTCGATTTCCATGCGCACAATGACTATGATTTGGCAGTGAGTAACGTTCTTGCAGCCGTATTAAGCGGTGTCAAAGGACTGCATACCACCATCAACGGACTGGGCGAACGGGCTGGAAATGCTCCCCTCGCAAGTGTACAAGCCATCCTGAAAGATCATTTCAATGCGGCGACCAATATCGACGAGAGCCGTTTGAATGATGTCAGCCGGGTAGTGGAGTCTTATTCGGGTATTATGATACCTGCCAATAAACCGATTGTAGGTGAGAATGTCTTTACACAAGTGGCAGGTGTGCATGCCGACGGAGATAACAAAAATAATCTTTACTGTAATGATTTGCTTCCCGAGCGCTTTGGTCGTAAACGTGAATATGCGTTGGGCAAAACAAGTGGCAAAGCCAATATCCGCAAAAATCTCGAAGACCTCGGATTGGAACTGGATGAAGATGCTATGCGCAAGGTGACGGAGCGTATCATCGAACTGGGCGACAAGAAAGAATTGGTGACACAGGAAGATTTGCCGTACATCGTTTCTGATGTGTTGAAGCATGGAGCGATTGGTGAGAAGGTCAAACTGAAGAGCTATTTTGTGAATCTGGCTCATGGATTGAAACCGATGGCTACGTTGAAGATAGAAATCAACGGAAAAGAGTACGAAGAGAGTTCAGGCGGTGATGGCCAGTATGATGCTTTTGTTCGTGCATTGCGTAAGATATATAAGGTGACATTGGGACGCAAATTCCCGATGCTGACCAATTATGCGGTGACAATCCCTCCCGGTGGGCGTACGGATGCATTTGTGCAGACAGTAATCACATGGAGTTATGACGAGCAGGTGTTCCGTACCCGCGGACTTGATGCCGATCAGACGGAAGCTGCCATCAAAGCTACTATGAAGATGTTGAACCTCATCGAAGATGAATATGAGAAGAGCAAGTGAGAGATAACTTGCCCAAAGAATGTTTTTTATAAGAATATATAAATAGAAGAATAAACGATTATGGATTTTAAAATTGCTGTATTAGCAGGTGACGGTATCGGACCGGAGATCTCTGTGCAAGGTGTAGATGTGATGAGTGCCGTTTGCGAGAAGTTTGGCCACAAAGTAAGTTACGAATATGCAATCTGTGGAGCTGATGCGATTGATAAAGTAGGCGATCCGTTTCCGGAAGCAACCTATCAGGTTTGTAAAGATGCAGATGCTGTTTTATTCTCTGCCGTAGGCGATCCGAAATTTGATAACGACCCTACTGCTAAGGTACGTCCGGAACAAGGTTTGTTGGCGATGCGTAAGAAACTGGGACTTTTTGCCAATATCCGTCCGGTGCAGACATTCAAATGCCTGATTCACAAATCTCCGTTGCGTGCGGAACTGGTAGAGAACGCAGATTTTATCTGTATCCGTGAGTTGACCGGAGGTATGTATTTCGGTGAAAAGTATCAGGATAATGACAAGGCGTATGATACCAACTATTATACTCGCCCGGAAATCGAACGTATCTTGAAAGTGGCTTTTGAATATGCGATGAAGCGCAGAAAACATTTGACGGTGGTAGATAAGGCAAATGTGTTGGCTTCTTCCCGTCTGTGGCGTCAGATTGCACAGGAAATGGCTCCAAACTATCCGGAAGTGACAACAGATTATATGTTTGTGGACAATGCAGCTATGAAGATGATTCAGGAACCTGCTTTCTTCGATGTGATGGTAACGGAAAACACCTTCGGTGATATTCTGACTGACGAAGGTTCTGTAATCAGTGGTTCTATGGGCTTGCTTCCTTCTGCTTCTACAGGCGAGAGTACTCCGGTGTTTGAGCCGATTCACGGTTCATGGCCGCAGGCTAAAGGATTGAATATTGCTAATCCGTTGGCACAAATTCTTTCCGTAGCTATGTTATTTGAGTATTTCGATTGCAAAGAAGAGGGTGCGCTGATTCGTAAAGCAGTAGACGCTTCTTTGGATGAGAATGTACGTACACCGGAAATCCAGGTGGCTGACGGTGCTAAATACGGAACGAAAGAAGTAGGACAGTGGATTGTTGATTATATCAAGAAAGCTTGATATTCTACACCACAGATTACACCGATTCACACAGATTGCTGATGGAGCTGTATAACAGCCCTTTATAAATAACTTCACCCACGTTATAGCTATCTATAACGTGGGTGATTTTTAATATTCAGATTTTGTTTGATAACTCCACTTACTCTTCATTCTTTTTATGGAATATCTTTTTTATCATTTGAAATCTGTGTGAATCTGTGTAATCTGTGTAATCTGTGGTGAACCTTACCAGCTTTTAATTATGGAATATATAATGATACCGAGCATTGTCAGCAATCCTACATAAATAGTGACTGGCCATTGTTTTATATCTTTTCTCTTCGTACGGGTGGAAGGTTCCAAATAAATGGCTATTTTGTGAGCGATAGTACAGAATAACCAACCGCCGAATCCTCCGATAATACCTCCTACGAGTAAATCACCGGGATAATGTACCCCCAAGTATATACGTGTATAGCAGTTAAGAATTGCCCAAGTTACGATGAAAATACTTAGCCAACGTTTACGGAACAGAAATACTACAAACATGGCAAGCCCCAATGAATTGGCCGCATGGCACGATGGGAAACCATAACTTCCTCCACGATACCCGTTTACAATATATACCATATCCACAATTGGGTTGTCCGGATTGGCGGGACGCAGGCGTGCCACTACCGGGCGGATGATACTGCTGCACATTTGGTCGGCAAAGGTAATCGTGAGCGCGATAGCTGCCACATAACATACGACAACCTTCCAGTGGAAATTTCTTAATAATATATATAATATGGTGGCATACATGGGAACCCAGATTATTTTACCCGTGAAGGAACTCATGAAATAATCCCAGAAAGGGGAGTGTATACCATTGAAAGATAAGAAGATATTTGTATCTATCTCCGAAAGGAATTGCACGATTTCGCTATGTATCATCCGGCTTTATTGATCTATTTTTAACGTCGCAAATATACAATAAAGAATAGTAAATGTCCTATATTACCTTATAAATATTCCATATTTCTTAATAATTAGCGTTTGGCAAGATCATCGTAGAGCTTCTGTAAGAATGCTTTTCCTTTTTCCAGATTAGCTCCTTTGGCGGTGCCTTCGTCCAGTTGTACGGTATTGGCGTCCAGATTATACACCAATTGGTTATCGGCAGTAATCATTCCGAAATAATCCGGCCGGGTAAAGTATGCAAAATGAGGAGAACCCGGATTCAGGATATTCTTGCTGAAAGTAAATTCATCGTGCGGCAATCCTAATTGAGCGAGCAAAGTGGCGGCAATGTCAATTTGCGAAGCATAAGTATCTACTACGAGAGGTTGTTTAATTGCACCTCCGATTAAAATCAGCGGAATGGTTTGTCCGTCCAGCGGATTTTCTATCGGGTATGGGTATGCACCCTGATGATCGGGAACGAGTACAAACAGTGTGTTTTTCCATAACGGTGTTTCCTGATACTGTTTCACGAAATCTCCCACACAACTGTCGGCATACGCAAAGGAGTTGAGGACTTTATCATCCAGCCTGTGGAACGGAACTTCGAATGGTTCGTGGCTGCTTGATGTTTGAACCAGTTTCAGGAATGGCTCTTCTTGTTTTTCTTCTTTCAGGTCTTTCATCAGGCGTTGGAACAAAACGTGATCTTGTGCTCCCCATTTTCCGGTACGTTCGGACAGAGGGAAATCTTTATCGGAAATAATCTTCTCGATTCCGGAAGATACCAGGTAAGAGCGCATATTGGTGAAATCGGCATCTCCTCCATAGTAATATTCGAGGCTGTATCCTGCATTTTTCAAGCTGCGGGGGATGGAAGGAAGTTTGTCCGTCTTTTCGGGATATTTCATGATGCTGGTACTCGGCTGTCCGGGATATCCGCTGATGATAGATGCCAGTCCGCGGTCTGTGCGGAAACTGCTGCCGTAGAAGTTGCTGAATAATACGCCTTCTTTTGCGAATTTATCCATGTTGACAGCTACATTGGGTTGTCCTCCGAAAGTTTCCATCAAGTGTGTGGAGAAACTCTCAAGGATAATGAAAATAATGTTCGGGCGTTGTGTATTCAATAATTGGGGGATGCTGTCTGTTGCTGCGACGGGTTTGTCTACCATTTCTGCAAATAATTCGTCGGCTATTTTCGGATCCATGAAGCGATACTGCTTATCGAAATTATTCTGATGGGTGGCAGAATACATGAAGCTGAATGCCGGATTAATGGCAGCATGATTCATGCGTTGATCCTGACTGAAATACACCTTGCTTAAATTCATGGTGGATACGCTGAATCCGCCCCGGATAGGGATGAAGAGTGCCGCTGTCAGCAAAAGCAGTGCAAGCGAGACATTCTGGCGTCGATAAGGTATTTTCAGAGGCTTTTTCTCCCGGATAAGGACGCAATAGAAAATACAGTATAGAATTGCTGCATAGATCAATATAACCAGAATTCCAAGTAGTACGAACCAAAAACTGACACTTGCCATGGCATCTTTGGGAGAAGAGAAAAAATAGAAAATAGGAGTGGCGTCCAGACGGAATCCCCAAAAGCCATACAATCCCAAGTCGATGATAAAAATGCAGGCCATGACAAAGGCTATTACTCCGAAATATCCTTGCCGGATGCGGCGGAGTATGGATGAATTTGTCCAGGCGGAAGCAATGAGCAGGATGCCGGGGATAGCGGTCAGGTAGCCCGCAAGAGATAAATCCAGCGGTAATCCGTGCCACATGACGCGGAAATAGTCACCCAAAGATACATTAGTATATAAGTCATGGTAGTAAACCATGAAGATTGGTTTCTGAAGAACGAATAAAAGAACAAATAAAAAATAGGTCGTGAGAAATTGTATAATTCTCTTTTTCATATATGTAAACTTAAAAAGATTGAACGGATACAAAGTTACTATACTTTTCCTTATCTTTCTCATGATGTGATGTAAAACATACCTTTTTTTCCATATCTTTGTCGTGTCTGTGACAAAAATGAAGTAATAAGATGGCAAAGATTGCAAAGAAACTAACAGATTTAGTGGGGAATACCCCTTTGATGGAACTTTCCGGTTATAGTGGAAAGTATGGTCTGGAACAAAATATTATTGCCAAACTGGAGGCTTTTAATCCGGCGGGAAGTGTAAAAGACAGAGTCGCTCTTTCGATGATTGAAGATGCGGAAGCTCGTGGAGCATTGAAACCCGGTGCAACGATTATTGAGCCGACAAGCGGAAATACAGGTGTAGGGTTGGCAATGGTGGCTACTATTAAAGGGTATCACCTGATATTGACCATGCCCGAAACGATGAGTCTGGAACGGCGGAATCTGTTGAAAGCGTTGGGTGCGCAGATTGTATTGACAGATGGGCTGGGAGGGATGGCAGCTTCCATTGCCAAAGCGCAGGAGTTACGTGATAGTATTCCCGGTTCGGTGATTTTGCAACAATTTGAAAATCCCGCCAATGCTGCTGTTCATGAACGGGCAACGGGTGAAGAAATTTGGAGGGATACAGACGGTGAAGTGGCCGTTTTTGTAGCCGGAGTTGGTACCGGAGGAACAGTCTGCGGGGTAGCCCGTGCTTTGAAGAAACATAATCCGAATATTTATATTGTTGCTGTGGAACCGGCATCGTCTCCTGTGTTGGCAGGCGGAGAGGCGGCTTCGCATCGTATTCAAGGTATTGGAGCGAATTTTATCCCGAAGCTTTATGATGCTTCGGTGGTGGATGAAGTAATAGGCGTGCCAGATGATGAAGCGATTCGTGCAGGACGTGAGTTAGCGGCAACAGAAGGTCTGTTGGCGGGTATTTCATCGGGAGCAGCTGTGTATGCCGCCCGTCAACTGTCACAACGTCCGGAATTTAAGAACAAAAAAATAGTAGCGTTGTTACCTGATACGGGAGAGCGTTATTTGTCGACCGAACTGTTTGCTTTTGACGCATATCCATTGGATTAATTCATTCACTATAAAAAGACCTGAACCATGGTAAGAATAATTATAGCTTTGCTTTTTTGTTTTCCGGCTGTTACCTTTGCGCAAACCTATCAGCAATTGTCCGAGAGAGCCATTGAGTGTATCGAAAAAGACAGTCTTCCCCAGGCAGAGGAACTTTTGCTTCAGGCTTTGAAGTTGGAACCGAAAAACGCAAAGAATGCACTGCTCTTTTCTAACTTGGGATTGGTTCAGCGCCGTTTGGGCGAGTTTGATAAAGCATTGGAATCTTATTCTTTTGCACTGAACTTTGCTCCTTTGGCAGTCCCTATTTTGCTCGACCGTGCCGCCATTTATATGGAAATGGGAAAAACAGACCGTGCTTATACGGATTATTGCCAGGTGTTGGACGAGGACAAGCAGAACAAAGAAGCTTTGTTGATGCGTGCTTATATTTATGTGCTCCGCCGCGATTATCCGGCTGCGAGAATAGATTATAATCGTTTATTGGAACTCGATCCGCAGAGCTATAGCGGACGGCTGGGACTGGCTACTTTGGAGCAGAAAGAAGGAAAATTCCGGGAAGCTCTTGAAATATTGAATAAGATGCTTGCGGCCACTCCTGAAGATGCGACGCTCTATATTGCCCGTGCCGATGTGGAACGTGAGATGAAACATGAAGATTTGGCATTGGTCGATTTGGAGGAAGCCATCCGGTTGGATGCTGCCTCGGCTGATGCTTATCTGTTGCGTGGAAATATCTACCTGGCACAGAAGAAGAAAGGATTGGCAAAAGCTGACTTTGAAAAAGCTATTTCATTGGGAGTGCCTCCGGCTGATTTGCACGAGCAATTGCGGCAATGCAAGTGAAGTTATTAATAAGCCAACTATATCTTTCCGGTTTACATAAGTGAGCGCCTTTTGCTATGGACATTAGTTCGTTCCACAGTTGTTTCCCTTTAGTTCTACCTATGTGGAACTAAAGGGAAACAACTGTGGAACGGAAAGATAACCTTAGTGGAACGAATAATCATTAGTCAGGCGACTCGTTAATATATACTATTCAAGAATTTCTTTTATTCTACGAACTGTCTAATCAGATTTACGAAATCCTTTCCATATTTCTTTTTCTTGTGTTCGCCGATACCACTGATTTCTCCAAACTCTTCGATGGTGGTGGGACGTGAGATGCAAAGCAGATGCAACACTTTGTCTGACAAGACGATATAGGCGGGCAAAGCTTCCTGATCGGCAAGTTGTTTTCTTAATCCTCGCAATGCTTCGAACAAATCTTGGCTTTCGCCGCCTGCCGCGCCGAAGGGGAGTTCTTTGGCGATAACCACTTTTTTCTTTTTTCCTTTTCGGGTAACTGCTTCCTCATGCTGGATAACTACCAATGCCGCTTGTGTCCTTCCGAAGAGTACATCACTTCCGCTTGACGTTATTTTGAGATGATTATTCTCATTATAAGCTATTTCAAAATAGCCGAGTTGCAGCATTTGAAGCAGATAGTCTTGCCAGTCACGAGGAGGAATATCGCGTCCGGCACCGAACGTTTTAAGTTCCTGATACCCTTTTCCGGTTACTTCCGCAGAGTAGTTTCCACGAAGAATATCAATTAACACTCCTGTGCTGATTTGCTGTTCCGTACGTGCGATGGCACTTAATGCTTTTTGCACGATGACTGTACCGTCGAATCGTTGAGGGGGATTTTTACAAACATCGCAGTTGCCGCAATCCTCTGTTGTTGTTTCTCCGAAGTAGCTTAATAAGATTCTTCGTCGGCAAATGTCGGCCTCTGCGTATTGCTGCATACGTTGGAGCTTTTCCAGATTGATATTTTGCTGATTACTTTCCGAAGCGAATTTAGTTAGTAATATTAAGTCGCCTAATGAATAAAACAGGACAGTATTGCTGGGAAGCCCGTCACGTCCGGCACGTCCTATTTCCTGATAAAAGCTTTCTATACTTTTAGGCAGGTTATAATGTATCACCCAGCGGACATTTGATTTATCAATCCCCATTCCAAAAGCAATGGTGGCACATACCACCTGTATGCGGTCGTTAATAAAATCATTCTGTGTTTCGTCCCGGTGTTGAGTGGATAACCCGGCGTGATAAACACCGCAGCGGATACCCTGCTTCTGTAACATCTGTGCGACGGTTTCCGTCTTACTTCGACTCATGCAGTAAATAATCCCGCTTTCTCCCCCGTGGCGGTGGATAAATTCTAAGATAGCCTTGTTCTTTTCCTTCGCTTGAAATCCACGTTTCACAGTCAGGCTGATGTTGGGACGGTCGAACGAGGAAATGAAGGTACGCGGATGGTTCAGATGCAATTGCCGTACGATGTCTTCACGCGTGATTTTATCCGCGGTGGCAGTTAGTGCGACAATTGGTATTTGCGGAAATTGTTGGTGGAGCACTCCCATTTGTGTGTATTCCGGACGGAAATCATGTCCCCATTGCGAAATACAATGAGCTTCATCAATAGCAAACAGAGAGATGTTCATATCCCGCAACAAATAGTCCTTTTCAGCTAAAAGTTTTTCCGGTGAAATGTAAAGCAGCTTCAGGCGACCTTCAATGCATGCGCGGCGCAGATTAGCGTTTTCTGTTTCGTCATTACTGCTGTTCAGCGCTCCGGCAGCGATGCCGTTTGCCAGCAATGCTTCTACCTGATCTTTCATCAATGAGATGAGGGGAGAAACGACAACGGCAGTACCTTCGCAAAGCAGTGCGGGAAGTTGGTAACAGATTGATTTCCCCCCACCAGTGGGCATTAATACCAATGCATCCTGTTTGTTCAGGATGTGTCGGATGATTTCTTCTTGCAGAGGACGGAAATTATCGTACCCGAAATATGTCTTTAAAGTCTCTCTCATTGATGCTGATTTATCCATGCTGCAAAGGTACATTTTTCTTTGGCAATTTTTCATCATGTGTAGATTTCTGTTTCTGATATGAATTATAAATAAGTTAAAGTTTCTTATTATTCGGACTCATTCCTTCTTTTTCAAGGTTTTTGATTGTTTATTTAGAAAAAAAATGCACAAAATAATTGTGTGTTTAAAAAAAAAGTAAGACATTTGTAACATGTTACGTTGCAAATGAGCAATTATTAACAAATGAACAAACCCTAACCAGTTAATTCAATGAGCGATTTAGAGAACAAAAAAACGGAAGAAACTCCGAAAAAACGTCCCTACAATTTGAGGGAAAAGAAAGAAAAGAAGGCTGCATACAGGTCTTTGATTAGACCGGAATTGGCAGACGAGTTGTATGACAAGATCCTGAATATCATCGTTGTACAGAAGAAGTACAAGGATCCTGACTATTCAGCTAAGGACTTGGCGAAAGAATTGAAGACGAATACTCGTTACCTTTCTGCAGTAGTAAACTCACGCTTTGGCATGAACTATTCTTGCCTGTTGAATGAATACAGAGTAAAAGATGCTTTGCATTTATTGACTGACAAACGTTATGCCGACAAAAATGTGGAAGAAATTAGTGCCATGGTTGGCTTTGCAAATCGTCAATCTTTTTACGCTGCATTTTACAAAAACGTAGGTGAGACTCCTAATGGATATCGCAAAAAACATCTCGAAAATAAGAAATAATTGCGCGTTCCGAAATTAGTCAAAAGGAATTACCTCTAAATGAAAGATTTTGGAGATAATTCCTTTTCTCATTTTAATTAATCAATGCTAGCATTATGAAAAAACATTTGATTTTAATGACGGTGGCCGCTACGCTTTTAACATCGTGCGGAGGAAGTAAAACAACAACTGCTGAAGCAGACAAATTTGATTATACAGTGGAACAATTTGCTGATTTACAGATATTGCGTTATAAAGTTCCCGGATTTGAGGAACTGACGCTGAAACAGAAGGAACTGATTTATTACCTGACAGAGGCTGCTCTGGAAGGAAGGGATATTCTGTTTGACCAGAATGGAAAATATAATTTGAGAATCCGTCGGATGCTCGAAGCAGTATATACAAACTATCAGGGAGATAAAACAACGCCTGATTTTAAAAATATGGAGGTGTATCTGAAAAGGGTATGGTTCTCCAATGGTATTTATCATCACTATGGTACGGAGAAATTCGTGCCCAACTTCTCGCAGAAGTTCTTGAAACAGGCTGTACTCGGTATAGATGCCAAGTTGCTGCCGTTGGCGAAAGGGCAGACTGCCGAACAACTTTGTGCCGAACTGTTTCCGGTGATTTTTGATCCGACTGTTATGCCGAAACGGGTAAACCAGGCAGATGGCGAAGATCTTGTGTTGACTTCTGCTTGTAACTATTATGACGGAGTGACGCAGAAAGAGGCAGAGAGTTTTTATAGCGCCCTGAAAGACCCGAAAGACGAAACACCGGTTTCTTACGGGCTGAACAGTCGGCTGGTCAAAGAAAATGGAAAGTTGGAGGAGAAAGTTTGGAAAGTAGGCGGACTCTATACACAGGCAATAGAAAAGATTGTTTATTGGCTGAAGAAGGCGGAAGGTGTAGCAGAGAATGAGGCACAAAAGGCCGTCATCACCAAACTGATTCAATTCTATGAAACAGGCAATCTGAAAGATTTCGATGAATATGCCATTCTTTGGGTGAAAGACCTTGATTCACGAATCGACTTTGTGAATGGATTTACTGAAAGTTACGGTGACCCGTTGGGTATGAAAGCGAGCTGGGAGTCTTTGGTGAATTTCAAAGATTTGGAATCAACGCGCCGCACAGAAATAATCAGTAGCAATGCGCAGTGGTTTGAAGATCATTCTCCGGTAGATAAATCTTTCAAGAAAGAAAAGGTAAAAGGGGTATCGGCTAAAGTGATTACTGCCGCTATCCTTGCAGGTGATCTTTACCCGGCAACGGCTATCGGTATCAATCTGCCGAATGCAAACTGGATTCGTGCTCACCACGGTTCTAAATCGGTGACAATCGGAAATATAACAGATGCTTATAATAAAGCCGCTCACGGAAACGGATTCAACGAAGAATTTGTTTATAGCGATGCGGAAATACAACTGATCGATGCGTATTCTGATTTAACGGATGAGCTGCATACGGACTTGCACGAATGTTTGGGACACGGTTCCGGTAAGTTACTTCCGGGTGTAGATCCTGATGCTTTGAAAGCATACGGCTCTACCATCGAAGAGGCGCGTGCCGATTTGTTCGGATTGTATTATGTGGCTGACCCCAAGCTGGTGGAACTGGGACTTCTCTCTTCTCCCGATGCTTATAAAGCTCAATATTATACTTATCTGATGAACGGTCTGATGACGCAGTTGGTACGTATCGAACCGGGAAATACTGTGGAAGAAGCTCACATGCGCAACCGCCAGTTGATAGCCCGTTGGGTATTTGAGAAGGGGGCTGCCGATAAAGTGGTGGAATTGGTGAAGAAAGACGGAAAGACTTATGTGGTTATCAATGACTATCAGAAAGTACGCGAACTTTTCGGCGAATTGTTGGCTGAAATCCAGCGAATCAAATCGACAGGTGACTTTGAAGGTGCCCGTTCATTGGTAGAAAACTATGCCGTAAAAGTAGATCCGGCTTTACATGCAGAAGTTCTGGAACGTTATAAGAAGTTGAATCTGGCTCCTTATAAAGGTTTTGTGAATCCGAAATACGAACTGGTGACAGATGAAAACGGAAACGTTACGGATGTCACGGTTTCTTATGATGAAGGTTATGTAGAACAAATGTTGCGTTACAGCACTGATTATTCTCCGCTGCCTTCCATAAACAACTGATCTGAAATGGATATTAAAGAACAATTGAAAGATATCAAGACACAGCTCCGTCTCTCTATGAACGGGGCTGTGTCCCAAAGTATGCGCGAGAAAGGGCTGGTTTATAAACTCAATTTCGGAGTGGAACTGCCTCGTATCAAGATGATTGCCGAAGGTTACGAAAAGAATCATGACCTGGCACAGGCTTTATGGAAAGAGGAAATTCGCGAGTGTAAGATTCTGGCGGGAATGCTTCAGCCGATTGAAACGTTTTATCCCGAGATAGCCGATATTTGGGTGGAAAACATCCGGAATATCGAAATAGCAGAACTGACTTGTATGAATCTCTTCCAGCATTTACCGTATGCTCCGGCCAAATCCTTTCACTGGATTGCCGACGAACAGGAGTACGTGCAGACTTGTGGTTTCCTGACTGCCGCCCGTCTTCTGATGAAGAAAGGGGATATGACCGAACGTGCCTCCGGCGAATTACTCGACCAGGCGATTTGTGCGGTACATTCCGACAGCTATCATATTCGTAACGCAGCTTTGCTGGTTATCCGCAAATATATGCAGCATAGCGAGGAACATGCTTTTCAAGTATGCCGCCTGGTGGAAGGTATGGCTGATTCTACCTTGGAAGGAGAGCAAATGCTCTACAATATGGTGAAAGAGGAGCTTGCTGTAGACTAATCTTATTTTCATGGAGTAAGTCCTTTTATTAAATAACGGTTTAATTTTTTAGACGCGGATAACACGGATGACGCGTCTAAAAAATAAACCGTCTTGTTATTCGTTTATTATATAAGCCAATCTACAAAACGAATGATAGCCTCCATTTAATTTATAAAAAAACTGTCTAACTCTGTGATGAACTAAAAAAACTTCTCTTTATCATTTGCTTTCCGCAAAAAAGGCTTAACTTTGTTCGCGCTAATTTTGGCTGATGATGGAAACTCAAAACGTGAAAGATACAGTAAGGCAGATATTCACGGAATATCTCACGGCGAACGGGCATCGAAAGACTCCTGAACGCTACGCCATACTCGATACTATTTATTCTATCGACGGTCATTTCGATATTGACATGCTTTATTCACGGATGATGGACCAGGAGAATTTCCGGGTGAGCCGGGCAACTCTCTACAACACCATTATTCTTCTTATCAATGCACGGCTGGTCATTAAGCATCAGTTCGGTACTTCCTCCCAATACGAAAAATCATATAATCGCGAGACACATCATCATCAGATATGTACTCAATGTGGTAAAGTGACCGAGTTTCAGAACGAGGAACTGCAGCAAGCCATTGAAAATACGAAATTGAGCCGCTTCCAGCTTTCGCATTACTCCTTATATATATATGGAGTATGTAGTAAGTGCGACAGAGCTAACAAACGGAAAAAAGTAAATAACAACAATAAAAAAGAAAAATGAAAGTAGATGTTCTATTAGGATTACAATGGGGCGACGAAGGTAAAGGAAAAGTAGTCGACGTTTTAACACCTAAGTATGATGTGGTTGCTCGTTTTCAGGGCGGCCCGAATGCCGGTCACACGCTTGAGTTTGAAGGACAGAAATATGTGCTTCGCTCTATTCCTTCCGGTATTTTTCAAGGAAACAAGGTAAACATCATCGGTAACGGTGTGGTACTTGATCCGGCATTGTTTAAAGCAGAGGCAGAAGCACTTGAAGCATCGGGTCATCCGCTGAAAGAACGTTTGCACATTTCAAAGAAAGCTCATCTTATTCTTCCGACACACCGTATTCTGGATGCTGCATACGAAGCAGCCAAAGGCGATGCTAAAGTAGGAACTACCGGTAAGGGTATCGGCCCTACTTACACGGATAAAGTGAGCCGTAACGGTGTTCGTGTAGGTGATATTCTTCATAACTTCGACCAGAAGTATGCTGCTGCGAAAGCTCGTCACGAACAAATTCTGAAGAGCTTGAATTATGAATACGATCTTACTGAACTGGAAAAAGCATGGTTGGAAGGTATCGAATACCTGAAACAATTCCATTTCGTAGATAGCGAACATGAAGTGAATAACCTGTTGAAGGATGGTAAGAGCGTGCTTTGTGAAGGAGCGCAGGGTACTATGCTTGATATTGATTTCGGTTCATATCCGTTTGTGACTTCTTCCAATACCGTATGTGCGGGAGCCTGCACCGGACTTGGAGTGGCACCTAACCGTATCGGTGAAGTATATGGTATCTTCAAGGCATACTGTACTCGTGTAGGAGCAGGTCCGTTCCCATCAGAACTGTTTGACGAAACAGGCGACAAGATGTGTACGTTGGGACATGAATTCGGTTCTGTAACTGGTCGTAAACGTCGTTGCGGATGGATCGACCTGGTAGCGTTGAAGTATTCCGTTATGATAAACGGAGTTACCAAATTGATAATGATGAAGAGCGATGTACTCGATACTTTCGAAACAATCAAAGCGTGCGTTGCTTACAAAGTGAACGGTGAAGAGATCGACTACTTCCCGTATGACATCACAGAAGGCGTAGAACCTGTATATGCAGAGCTTCCGGGTTGGCAGACAGATATGACCAAGATGCAAAGCGAAGATGAATTCCCGGAAGAATTCAATGCTTACCTGACTTTCCTGGAAGAACAGCTTGGTGTAGAAATCAAGATTGTATCTGTAGGACCGGACAGAGCACAGACCATCGAACGTTATACTGAAAAATAACAATTGATTTATTATATGGAGGAAAGGCGGAGATTGAAGAAAAACTCCGCCTTTCTTGTTCAATCCTTTGTATAGTCTATCCTAAACACACAAAAATAATGTATGCCTTATGAAAACACGTTTTATAGCTTTCCTTTTGTTGTTCGTAATGAACTTGGGAGTATTTGCGCAATCTTCCTATCAGCCTACCGAAGAGAATCTGAAGGCACGGCAGGAATTTCAGGACAATAAGTTTGGTATTTTTCTTCATTGGGGGCTATACGCTATGCTCGCTACCGGTGAGTGGACTATGACAAACAATAATCTGAATTATAAAGAGTATGCCAAACTGGCAGGCGGATTTTATCCTTCCAAGTTTGATGCGGACAAATGGGTGGCAGCTATTAAAGCTTCAGGAGCGAAATATATCTGTTTCACTACCCGTCATCACGAAGGTTTTTCTATGTTTGACACTAAGTATTCGGATTATAACGTAGTCAAAGCTACTCCTTTTAAAAGAGATATTGTGAAAGAGCTGGCAGCAGCCTGTGCCAAGCAGGGCATCAAGCTCCATTTTTATTATTCACATCTTGACTGGGCGCGTGAGGACTATCCCTGGGGACGTACAGGGCAGGGCACAGGTCGCTCGAACTCGAAAGGAGATTGGAAAAGTTATTATCAATTCATGAATAACCAGTTGACAGAATTGCTGACGAATTACGGCCCGATAGGTGCCATCTGGTTTGACGGATGGTGGGATCAGCCCAAAACTTTTAACTGGGAATTACCGGAACAGTATGCTCTGATTCACAAACTCCAACCGGGGTGTCTGGTGGGTAATAATCATCATCAAACGCCTTTTGATGGAGAAGATATCCAGATTTTCGAACGCGATCTGCCCGGTGAAAATGCTTCGGGGCTTTCCGGACAGGAGGTGAGTCGTCTGCCGTTGGAAACTTGCGAAACAATGAATGGTATGTGGGGATATAAGATTACCGACCAGAATTATAAATCTACAAAGACATTGATTCACTATCTGGTGAAGGCAGCCGGTAAGAATGCCAATCTTTTGATGAATATCGGCCCTCAACCTGATGGGGAACTTCCTGCGGTAGCTGTACAACGCTTGGCAGAGATGGGAGAGTGGATGAAACAATATGGTGAAACGATTTATGGAACACGAAGCGGTGCAGTTGCTCCACACGATTGGGGAGTGACAACACAAAAAGGAAATAAGCTCTATGTGCATATTCTCGACCTGAAAGATGCGGCTTTGTTCCTGCCGTTGACAGATAAGAAGGTCAAGAAGGCAGTCTTGTTTAAAGACCAGTCTCCGGTTCGTTTCACAAAGACGAAAGCCGGTGTTTTGCTCGAATTCGCCGAGGTTCCGAAAGATATTGACTATGTGGTAGAACTGACAATTGACTAATTTTTAGCTAATTCTTCATAAAAGCAAGGGGAAACTATTCTGACATTGAACGTTTCCTCTTATTTTTGGCAAACAATTTGTTTATAAAGATATAGAGTAATAATTAAAATTGAAAAGTATATGATGTCTTATTGGGTATTATTTATAGGAATCGCTGTTGTAAGTTGGTTGGTACAGATGAATTTGCAAAACAAATTCAAGAAGTACTCTAAGATTCCTACAGGAAACGGAATGACAGGACGCGACGTTGCTTTAAAAATGTTGCATGACAATGGAATTTATGACGTACAGGTTACACATACGCCGGGACGGTTGACCGACCACTACAATCCTACTAACAAAACGGTGAATTTGAGTGAAGGGGTGTATGAAAGTAACAGTATAATGGCAGCTGCCGTAGCAGCTCATGAATGTGGACACGCTGTACAACATGCACGCATGTATGCTCCGCTGAAAATGCGTAGTGCGCTGGTTCCGGTGGTAAACTTTGCCTCTTCCATTATGACGTGGGTATTGTTGGGTGGTATCTTGTTGATAAACTCTTTCCCGCAGTTATTGCTGGCAGGTATTATCCTGTTTGCTATGACTACACTGTTTAGCTTTATCACGCTGCCGGTGGAAATCAATGCAAGTAAACGTGCGTTGGTATGGTTGAGTTCATCCGGCATTACTAATTCGTGCAATCATGCACAGGCTGAAGATGCTCTTCGTTCTGCTGCTTATACGTATGTAGTTGCTGCATTAGGTTCATTGGCAACATTGGTATACTACATCATGATCTTCATGGGTAGAAGAGATTAAGAAATGAAAAAGGGAGAAAAGTGCGTTTATTAACTTTTCTCCATAGAATATAAAAAGATCCTCCGCAGTCTTTCCGAAGACTATGGAGGATTTTTTGTATTGTTTAGGGCCTTACTTGAGTGTTTCTTTACGATATTGATAGGGGATGGACACAATACGGGTGATTTTTTCAAATATATGTAAGCATTGCTCGGAAATTTGCAGTAAATTTGCGCAATTAAAATTATAAACAGTAATATTATGGCAGCAAAACCAAGTATTCCTAAAGGAACTCGTGACTTTTCGCCGGTAGAAATGGCGAAGCGTAATTATATATTCAATACGATTCGTGACGTATATCATTTGTATGGATTCCAGCAGATAGAAACTCCTTCGATGGAGATGCTTTCTACACTGATGGGAAAGTACGGCGATGAGGGAGATAAACTACTCTTTAAGATTCAGAACTCTGGAGATTATTTTTCCGGGATTACTGACGAAGAATTGTTAAGCCGTAATGCTGCCAAACTGGCAAGCAAATTCTGTGAGAAAGGTTTGCGTTACGACTTGACAGTGCCTTTTGCCCGTTATGTAGTGATGCATCGTGATGAGATCACTTTTCCGTTTAAACGCTATCAGATTCAACCGGTATGGCGTGCCGACCGCCCGCAGAAAGGACGTTATCGCGAATTTTATCAATGTGATGCCGATGTTGTAGGAAGCGATTCGTTATTGAACGAAGTGGAATTGATGCAGATTGTCGATACCGTTTTTAGTCGTTTCAATATTCGTGTATGTATTAAGATTAACAACCGTAAGATTCTTTCCGGTATTGCTGAAATTATAGGCGAATCGGATAAGATTGTAGATATTACCGTAGCAATTGACAAACTGGATAAAATCGGTCTGGATAATGTAAATGCTGAATTGAAAGAGAAGGAAATCAGTGATGAAGCTATTGCCAAGTTGCAGCCGATCATTCTTCTTAGTGGTACGAATGCGGAGAAATTGGCAACACTGAAGAATGTGTTATCAGCCAGTGAAGTAGGGCTGAAGGGAGTGGAAGAGAGTGAATTTATTCTGAATACATTGGAAACAATGGGCTTGAAGAATGAAATAGAGCTTGATCTTACTTTAGCTCGCGGACTGAACTATTATACAGGAGCTATCTTTGAAGTGAAAGCACTGGATGTACAGATTGGCAGTATCACTGGTGGTGGTCGTTATGATAATCTGACCGGAGTATTCGGTATGGCAGGAGTGTCCGGAGTGGGTATCTCTTTTGGTGCAGACCGTATCTTTGATGTCCTGAACCAGCTCGAACTTTACCCGAAAGAAGCTGTAAACGGAACAGAACTTCTGTTTATCAACTTCGGTGAAAAGGAAGCTGCATACTCAATGGGAATTTTGGCTAAGGTACGTGCTGCCAATATTCGTGCCGAGATCTTCCCGGATGCAGCCAAGATGAAGAAACAAATGAGTTATGCCAATGCGAAGAATATTCCGTTTGTAGCTATTGTCGGTGAGAATGAAATGAACGAAGGCAAAGTGATGTTGAAGAATATGGAGACTGGAGAACAGAACCTTGTTTCAGCAGACGAACTGATTGCTATTGTGAAGAAATAAGCGGAGATATTAGAACTAAGTATGTCATCATAATTAGTTAATATAAAGAGGTCGTCTTAACATAAAAATGAAGTGAACCCCAAAAGTTAGATAAAGAACTTTTGGGGTTCGCTTCAAAATAAAAAAGAGAAGATTTCTTTTTTAGTATTTTATTTGATCTAGTATTCCATTGAGGAAAGCAATTGCTACTCCATAGTTCGTCATAGGAATGTGCTGCTCCCGCGCACGTTCGATGCGACTAAGTACGTATTTACGGTTAAACATACATGCTCCGCAATGGATAACTAAAGAGTAAGGAGTCAGATCTTGTGGAAAGTCGGTTCCTGCTACCATATCAATTTGCAGATTCTCTCCAATCCGTTTCCGTAACAAACGAGGAAGTTTCACTCTTCCTATATCTTCTGAAAGGGGAGCGTGCGTACAAGCTTCCGCTATCAGTACACGTGACGATTCCGTCAGTCTTTCGATGACAGCTGCACTTTCTACATAATAGTGAATATCACCCTTATAACCTGCGAAAAGCACCGAGAAAGAAGTCAGTTCACTTTCCTTTGGTTTCTGTTCATAAATCGCTTTGAAAACTTGTGAATCGGTGATGATTAACTTCGGAGGACGGGCAAGGGCTTGCAGGGTTGCAGAAAACTTATCAGTGGTGCAATTCATTACGAGGCATTTTTTATCCAGCAATTCACGGATAGTCTGCACTTGCGGTAAGATCAGTCTGCCTTTGGGAGCTTGGATATCCTGCGGCATTACTAAAAGTACAAGGTCATTCTCCGCAACAAGTTTCCCGGTGATACTTTGTTGACCGAAGTCCGAAGGTAATTTTTCGAGGATGGCTTGCCGGATCAGTTCGATTCCTATCTTTTCTTTGGCACTGATAAGCAAGGGGTGTATTTTACATTGTTCCTCGATATATGTAGCTAAATGATCGCTATTCTCTCGTATATCTATTTTATTCAATACCGGAATGACAGGGATATTCTTCTCTTTCAATAGCGCCAGTATCTCTTTTTCATGAAAAAAGGTAGTGTCTTCACATAATAACAATGCAATATCCGTTTTTTCAATAGCCTTTAAAGTCCGGCTGATACGCAGTTCTCCAAGCTCTCCTTCGTCATCGAATCCCGGAGTATCTATAAAAAGACAAGGACCAATACCTTGAATCTCCATTGCTTTAGACACAAGGTCGGTAGTCGTTCCGGGAGTATTTGAAACGAGCGCGATGTCCTGTCCTGTCAACGCATTGATAAGAGAAGACTTACCACTATTCCGTCTACCGAAAAGGGCGATATGAAGTCTGTTGGCATTTGGAGTATCTGTTAAGCTCATAAACGTATTATTTAAAATCTAAAGTCTCTTTGTCCTGCAGCTATTGCTTTGAGATTCCGGATAGCTATTTCCCTGATTTTGGGATTGGGGATTCGTTCCGTTTCTTTTAGAATCAGTTCCAATCCTTTTTGTCGGGTATCTTCTGAAGCATAATCTTCCAGATACTCTTTCAGAGTCATCAGGGCATTCGGTCCGCAACAGTTTGCTATCTGACCGGATTTTACTAATGACATGAAACGGTCTCCCGTCCGTCCTTCCCGGTAACAGGCTGTACAGAAACTGGGGATATATCCGAGTTCGAGCAACCAGTTGACCACTTCGTCTAATGTCCGGG
Organism: Bacteroides sp. 1001302B_160321_D4; assembly: GCF_015667765.1. Classification (NCBI taxonomy): domain Bacteria; kingdom Pseudomonadati; phylum Bacteroidota; class Bacteroidia; order Bacteroidales; family Bacteroidaceae; genus Bacteroides; species Bacteroides sp. 1001302B_160321_D4. The sequence goes on from NZ_JADPLO010000075.1 coordinate 24,923, forward strand.
TGTCGCTCACATCAAATTGGGCAGAATTATGATCGGGTAATTCCGTTTCAGCATATCCGCCTACACTGGTACGCGAACCGCCACTGATTTGTGAAATACCCAATTCGAGCACTTTCTTGCGTGATTCTTGCGATTCACGTGTAGAAATAATCATTCCTGTATAAGGAACGGCAATTCGGATAACAGCTACAATCTTGCTGAATATCTCATCCGAAATAGCGTTTGGGAAATCTTCCGCATCGATGTCATCTGCCGAACAGATGCGCGGCACACTGATTGTATGCGGCCCTACACCGAATTTGGCTTCCAAATGTTCGGCATGCATTAATAATCCGATAAAATCATACCGATAAGTATTCAAACCGAAAAGAACACCAATGCCTACATCATCGATTCCTCCTTCCATCGCGCGGTCCATCGCTTCGGTGTGATAAGCGTAATTGCTTTTAGGTCCGGTGGGATGGAGAGCTTCGTAGTTATCTTTGTGATAAGTCTCTTGGAATAAGATATACGTGCCGATACCCGCTTCTTTCAATCGGCGATAATTTTCTACTGTAGTGGCTGCGATATTTACGTTTACCCGGCGGATAGCTCCATTTTTATGCTTGATACTATAAATCGTCTGAATAGATTCCAGAATATATTCTATCGGGTTCAGTGACGGATGCTCACCGGCTTCAAGAGCCAGTCGCTTATGTCCCATATCCTGCAAAGCAATTACCTCCCGGCGGATTTCTTCCTGTGTCAGTTTCTTGCGTGCAATAGTCTTGTTTTTGGCATGATACGGACAATATACGCAACCGTTTACGCAATGATTAGATAAATAAAGCGGTGCGAACATGACGATACGGTTGCCGTAAAACTTCTGTTTGATTTCTTTAGCGAGATGAAAGATACGTTCTATCAGGTCAGGTTGGTTACACTCCAGCAGAATGGCCGCTTCCCGGTGTGTCAGTCCCTTGCACAACGCTGCCTTTTCAATCAGTTGTTCAATCAGGACACGATTATCCTTATTGTTCTGTGCATATTCCAGCGTATCCAAAATTTCTTCGTGATGGATAAACTCTTCTGCTTTGGATGAATCTTTTTGGTATATCATAATATTCTTTGTTTTTTCACCACAGATTACACGGATTCACACAGATTAAAATTTAATTCGAAATAAATCT
>NZ_JADPLO010000076.1:0-26087 GCF_015667765.1 Bacteroides sp. 1001302B_160321_D4
TTTTCTTACGGGCATTTTTATTTTATCGGCTGAAAGACAGCCGATAAAATTGGCGTGGCGGAAAATAGTATGGTTACTCAATAAAAGGGAGTTGTTGTATTACTCTCAAGGTTTCACATTGTAACGTCAAGAGATTGTCTTATTCCCACATATTGTGGGAAAGTATTCTCTTATTTTATGAGAAAACATTCCCATATATTGCGGGAAAATAGTTCCACAATATATGGGAATAATGGAACTACTCTGGAAACAAAAAGATAATCACAATGAAAACAAAGAGACACAATAAGCAACTGAATAAATCAAGCAAGGCAGACGTAACGTGAAAGAATGAATTCACAATCGCACCGAAAGAAAATATACTTTTGATGTAGTCGCCTTATGATTCATCCTAAAAAGAGAACACTCCTATCCAAATTCTTTTTATCTTTGACGAACTTTTTAAATACACCTCAAAAGATGAAGAAAAAAAAGAGAAATATTCTACTATCAATTCTAATCGGAGCATTCCTCCTTTGTGCAGTTGCCGGAGGCACCTTTTATTATTATCTGTTTGCCCCCCAATTTCACCCATCTAAAACCGTATATATTTATGTAGACCGGGATGATACTGCCGATTCTATCTACCATAAAATAAAAGAATTCGGGCATGTCAATAAGTTCACCGGATTCCAGTGGATGGCAAAATACAAGGATTTCGATCAGAATATCCATACCGGTCGTTATGCCATTCGCCCCAATGACAATGTTTATCATGTATATAGCCGTTTTTCCAGAGGTTATCAAGAGCCTATGAACCTTACTATCGGAAGCGTCCGGACATTAGACCGATTGGCGCGAAGCATCGGCAAGCAACTCATGATAGACTCTGCCGAAATCGCGAGCCAACTGTTCGACTCTACTTTCCAAGCGCAAATGGGATATACCAGCATAACACTCCCCAGCCTCTTCATACCGGAAACCTATCAGGTATATTGGGATATGAGCGTAGACGAATTCTTCAAACGAATGAAGGACGAACACGAACGATTCTGGAATAAAGATCGCCTGTCACAAGCTACCGCCATCGGCATGACACCGGAAGAAGTCAGCACTCTTGCTTCCATCGTTGAAGAAGAAACCAACAACAACGAAGAAAAGCCAATGGTAGCCGGATTGTATATCAACCGGTTACATCAAGATATGCCCTTACAAGCAGATCCCACCATCAAATTTTCCCTGCAGGACTTTGGTCTGCGCCGAATTACCAACGAACATTTAAAAGTCAATTCTCCCTATAATACCTATATAAATACCGGATTACCTCCGGGTCCCATCCGTATTCCTTCTAAAAAGGGAATAGATAGCGTGTTGAACTATACCAAACATAACTATATCTACATGTGCGCCAAAGAAGATTTTTCCGGAACTCACAACTTTGCCTCCAATTACACCGACCACATGGCAAATGCAAGAAAATACTGGAAAGCCCTGAATGAAAGAAAGATTTTCAAGTAAATTTGTGATAAAACGAACGGAAAAGCCTATCTTTGCCCGATAGATTAACAAACTGTGATCAACACTAAATAAAAGAAATAGATATGAGCAAGCAACTCTTACTTGGCGATGAAGCCATTGCACAAGCTGCACTGGATGCCGGACTTTCAGGCGTTTATGCCTATCCGGGTACTCCTTCAACTGAAATTACGGAATATATTCAAATGGCCCCTATAACGACCGAACAGAATATACACAACCGTTGGTGTGCCAATGAAAAAACAGCGATGGAAGCTGCGTTGGGTATGTCTTTCGTAGGTAAACGGGCATTAGTTTGTATGAAGCACGTAGGTATGAATGTAGCTGCCGACTGTTTCGTCAACTCTGCCATCACAGGCGTGAAAGGCGGATTGATTGTGATAGCCGCAGACGATCCCAGTATGCACTCCTCGCAGAACGAACAGGACAGCCGTTTCTACGGAGACTTCTCACTGATACCGATGTACGAACCAAGCAATCAGCAGGAAGCGTATGATATGATATACAGTGGCTTCGAATTCTCTGAAAAGCTAGGCGAACCGATCCTGATGCGTATGGTAACCCGCCTGGCACACTCCCGTTCAGGAGTAGAACGCAAAGAGCAAAAGCCGCAGAACAGCATCTCTTTCAGCGAAGATCCGCGTCAGTTCATCTTGTTGCCGGGAAATGCCCGCAAACGCTACAAAGTATTGCTTGCCCGCCAAGACGAATTTATCAAAGCTTCAGAAGAATCACCTTATAATAAATACACAGACGGTCCTAACAAAAAGCTGGGAATCGTAGCTTGTGGTATCGGTTACAATTATCTGATGGAAAACTATCCGGAAGGTTGCGAATATCCGGTACTCAAGATCGGCCAATATCCATTGCCTAAAAAACAATTGCATCAATTGATCGAGTCTTGTGACGAAATCCTAGTTCTGGAAGACGGACAACCCTTTGTAGAAAAACAATTGAAAGGCTATCTGGGTATCGGCGTTAAAGTAAAAGGACGCCTCGACGGTACTCTGTCACAGGACGGAGAATTAAATCCGGACTCTGTAGCCCGTGCCGTAGGTAAAGAGAATAAATCGGAATTCGGTATTCCTTCTGTTGTAGAAATGCGCCCGCCTGCACTTTGCGAGGGCTGCGGACACCGCGATATGTATATCACGCTGACCGAAGTTCTGAAAGAAGAATATCCATCCCATAAAGTATTCAGCGACATCGGCTGTTACACATTAGGCGCAAATGCTCCTTTCAATGCAATCAACTCATGTGTGGACATGGGTGCTTCCATCACAATGGCAAAAGGTGCCGCTGACGGAGGCCTTTTCCCGGCTGTAGCTGTCATCGGCGATTCAACCTTCACCCATTCAGGAATGACCGGACTGTTAGATTGCGTGAACGAGAACGCCAGTGTAACCATCGTCATCTCCGACAATGAAACCACCGCCATGACAGGTGGACAGGACTCTGCCGGAACCGGACGCATCGAAGCGATCTGTGCAGGTATCGGAGTAGATCCGGCCCATATCCGTGTAGTTACTCCATTGAAGAAAAACTATGAGGAGATGAAGCAAATCATTCGCGAAGAAATCGAATATCGTGGTGTATCTGTCATTATCCCACGCAGAGAGTGTATCCAGACATTAGCACGCAAAAAAAGAAGTAAGTAAGCCATGAAAAAAGACATTATATTATCAGGAGTCGGCGGACAGGGGATTCTGTCCATTGCCACAGTAATCGGCAAAGCTGCCTTGAAAGAAGGATTATACATGAAACAAGCGGAAGTGCACGGAATGAGTCAACGCGGAGGAGATGTTCAATCCAATCTCCGTATCAGCGACCAGCCGATTGCTTCAGACCTGATCCCATCAGGCAAATGTGATCTCATCATCTCATTGGAACCGATGGAAGGATTGCGTTACCTCCCCTACCTTAGCCCTACCGGCTGGTTGGTGACTAACGAAACCCCGTTTGTCAACATCCCCAATTATCCGGAAACAGACAAAGTGATGGCAGAAATCAACAAACTGCCTCATAAGATAGTATTGAACGTAGACAAAGTGGCAAAAGAAGTAGGCTCCGCCCGCGTTCCCAACATTGTCTTACTGGGAGCAACAATCCCATTCCTGGGCATTGATTACGAAAAAGTGCAAGACAGCATCCGTGAAATCTTCCAGCGTAAGGGAGAAGCAATTGTAGAAATGAATCTTAAAGCATTGGCAGCCGGCAAAGAAATTGCGGAAAAGCTGATGCAATAAAAGGCATTACCATGAGTACACAATACTGGGAAGAAGAATTAGAAACCATGAGCCGGGAGAAGTTGCAGGAATTGCAGCTTCAACGGCTTAAAAAAACAATCAATATAGCTGCGAACGCTCCATATTACAAAGAAGTTTTCAACAAACATGGCATCACGGCAGATAGCATACAGTCATTGGATGATATCCGCAAAGTACCTTTCACTACCAAATCTGACATGCGCGCCCACTACCCGTTCGGACTGGTGGCAGGTGATATGAGCAATGATGGTGTACGTATTCACTCTTCCAGTGGTACCACCGGAAACCCGACTGTTATCGTTCACTCACAACACGACCTCGATTCCTGGGCCAACCTGGTAGCCCGCTGTCTGTATGCAGTAGGAATACGCAAGACTGACGTTTTCCAAAACAGCTCCGGATACGGTATGTTTACAGGAGGCTTAGGCTTCCAATACGGTGCAGAACGCTTGGGCTGCCTGACAGTCCCTGCCGCTGCAGGAAACAGTAAACGACAGATTAAATTCATCAACGACTTTAAGACTACCGCTTTACATGCTATCCCCAGCTATGCCATCCGCCTTGCAGAAGTCTTCCAGGAAGAAGGTCTCGATCCCAAAGGAACCACACTGAAAACCCTGGTTATCGGTGCCGAACCCCACACCGACGAACAACGCCGGAAAATAGAAAAGATGCTGGGCGTAAAAGCATACAACAGCTTCGGTATGACAGAAATGAACGGCCCCGGTGTTGCCTTCGAATGTCAGGAACAGAATGGAATGCACTTCTGGGAAGACTGCTACCTGGTAGAAATTATCGATCCGGAAACAGGCGAACCCGTTCCGGAAGGAGAAATCGGAGAATTAGTACTTACGACTCTCGATCGTGAAATGATGCCGTTAATTCGCTATCGTACCCGCGATTTAACCCGTATTCTTCCCGGAAAATGCCCATGTGGCCGTACCCATATCCGCATCGACCGTATCAAAGGCCGCAGTGATGATATGTTCATTATCAAGGGAGTAAACATCTTCCCGATGCAGGTAGAAAAGATTCTCGTACAATTCCCCGAATTAGGCAGCAACTACCTGATTACGCTGGAAACTGTCAACAACCAAGACGAAATGATCGTCGAAGTAGAATTAAGCGACCTTTCTACCGACAATTATATTGAACTGGAGAAAATCCGCAAGGATATTACCCGCCAATTGAAGGATGAAATATTGGTGACTCCTAAAGTTAAACTGGTAAAGAAAGGCTCTCTCCCTCAAAGCGAAGGAAAAGCCGTCCGGGTGAAAGACTTAAGAGACAACAAGTAACGATTCAAATATCCATGTGCTAATATACCAACCGCCGTTTTCACCATGCGGGATGGAATATTAGCACATTATTAATTAATATCATACAGCATGCAATTACTTAAAAAAAGAATTCTGCAAGACGGAAAATGCTACGAAGGAGGTATCCTGAAAGTAGACGGTTTTATTAATCATCAAATGGACCCTGTCCTGATGAAATCAATCGGAGTCGAGTTTGTCCGTCGTTTTGCAGCCACAAACGTAAATAAGATTATGACAATCGAAGCCAGCGGCATCGCCCCGGCTATCATGACAGGCTACCTAATGGATTTACCAGTTGTATTTGCAAAGAAAAAGTCTCCTAAAACCATCCAGAATGCACTAAGCACCACTGTGCACTCATTCACTAAAGATCGTGATTATGAAGTCGTTATCAGTGCCGATTTCCTCACTCCAAATGACAATGTTCTTTTCGTGGATGACTTCCTCGCGTATGGCAATGCCGCATTAGGCATTATCGACCTCATCAAGCAATCCGGAGCAAATTTGGTAGGAATGGGATTCATTATTGAAAAAGCCTTCCAAAATGGGCGTAAAAAACTTGAGGAGCAAGGCGTCAGAGTAGAAAGCCTGGCTATCATTGAAGATTTATCCAATTGCTGCATTAAAATCAAAGACGAGTAGATTAATTGGCGAGTGGATTAATTAGGATTGAAATACTGCCCTTTATCTTTCGTTCTTTTCCCATATTGCACCGCATGCTGCGGACAAACATGATAACATGCCAGGCATGAGGTGCAATCCATCCCCCAAACAGGCTTTCTGCCCATCATCATAATATTCCCTACCGGACAACTCTTCTCACAACGCCTACATCCAATACAAGCATCCGTAGTATAAAAATTCTCGGGAGACATCTGAAAGCGATTAAATAAAGGATTGATAATCCTCGTCTTAATAAAAGGAATACTCCCTTCATGACAAAGAAACAACTCTTCCCTCCTACTTATTGAAGCATTAATTTGATTGACAGTCGGAATAGCATCTGCCAGTTTTTTCTCCTCTAGTTCTTTCTTATCTACGTCAAAACCGGGAAGCAATACATAATTATTGGGCATAGTCACAGAAAAGCCTGCATGACACTTCCAGCCTTTATGACTCAAAGCCTTCTCCAGCACCTGCTGCGTAAGCCCGGTATCATCCCCACAGGAACAAACAAAAAACAAATATTGTCTTTTATACCCCTTTAAAGAGAGTTGCCGAATAAAATTAAGTACGATTGCAGGAGGCGCCCACGAATAGACAGGAAATACAAAACCGATCTTTTCATCTTTCCGCAAACAAAACTCAAACGTTCTGTTCTTTAACGCATCGGGAATAAAAAACAATTCTTCTTTTTGCTCTTTGGAAAGCTGATTTGCAATCCATTTAGAATTACCTGTACCGGAGAAATAGAATATCATAGAAAAGTATATAAAAAAGCCGCATCGACGATGTGATGAAACTCTGATAGAACAAGATTTGAGCGCTCGCCCTCTTTGTAATCCACCGGCTTAAAGCTGTCCCGAAGGATGTGGCCCGCCATTGAAGAACGAAGCTTTCTCGGTGCATCAGATTAATTTGAAGAGTTTCCCGATCCAGTCGATACGGCTAATATTTTTGTATCACAAATGTAATAAGAATACATGAAACTAACAAGAAAAAAAAGGATTTTGTTTGCCAACTAACATTTTTTTTATTCCCTTTCATCTGCCTAACAAAAGAAAAGTGCCAGTTACTAGCTTAGTAACTGACACTTTGTAACTCGTAAACTATTGATGCTTAAGCAGCTTTTGCTTTTGCAACTACAGCTTTGAAAGCTTCCGGGTGATTCATAGCTAAATCAGCCAAAACCTTACGGTTTATTTCAATACCGGCTTTGTGCAGACCGCCCATCAATTTAGAATAAGACATTCCTTCAAGACGTGCAGCAGCGTTGATACGTTGTATCCAAAGAGCGCGGAAGTTTCTTTTCTTATTTCTACGGTCACGGAACGCGTAAGTCAAACCCTTTTCCCAAGTGTTTTTAGCTACGGTCCATACATTCTTTCTTGCACCAAAGTAACCTCTGGTTAATTTCAAAATTTTCTTTCTTCTTGCTTTTGAAGCAACATGATTTACTGATCTTGGCATAGTTTTACTTTTTTTGAATGTTAGCGCCGCTACTTCACGCAGCGAACTTCAGGCTAATGCATTCGGTTAATACTTTAATAATACTTTTACGCTTTTGATTACTTCATTGCTAAGAGTTCCTTAACCTGGCTTACATTTGTTGTATCAACAGTTGTAGAGTAGCACAGATTTCTTTTTCTCTTCTTAGTTTTCTTAGTCAAAATGTGACTGTGAAAAGCGTGCTTTCTTTTGATTTTACCTGTTCCGGTAAGGGTAAACCTTTTTTTAGAACCGGAGTTAGTCTTCATCTTTGGCATCTTACTTGTTTTTAAATTATTAAATATATAATGGCAACGCACTATACCTGCGCGTTACGCATCCTTTCTTATTCTTCGCCCGTTTCCGGCTTCTCTGCTTTTTGTGCAGGAGCAGCAGGTTTCGGTGTTCCAGCTGTTGCCGGCTTTTTAGAAGCTTCTTTCTTTTTCGGAGAAAGCTGAATAGTCATGCGCTTACCTTCCAGTATCGGCATTTGATCTACTTTAGCGTAGTCTTCCAAGTCATTTGCAAAACGAAGCAAAAGCACTTCACCTTGCTCCTTGAAAAGGATGGAGCGACCTTTAAAGAATACATAAGCCTTCACCTTATCGCCATCTTCCAAAAATCCTTTAGCATGCTTCAACTTAAAGTTGTAATCATGGTCGTCTGTCTGGGGTCCGAAACGGATTTCCTTCACATTAACCTTAACCTGCTTCGCTTTCTGTTCCTTCTGGCGTTTCTTTAATTGATAAAGAAATTTAGAATAATCAATAATACGACAAACAGGGGGTTGAGCATTAGGAGAAATTTCCACTAAATCCAATTCTCTCTCTTCAGCCATTTTCAGAGCCTGAAAGATTGGATATACTTTCGGTTCAATATCATCGCTTACTATGCGAACTTCCTTGGCACGAATCTGTTCATTGATTCTGTATTGCCCTTTTAGAGTGTCATTCTTCATTAAAAACGTTTACTTCCTAGTTTGATCTTTTTATTGTTATACTAAATATTTTATTCTGAAACGGCTGCAAAGTTACCATTTATTTATCATATTCTGAACTTCTTCGTTCAAAATTTTAGCAAATTCTTCAAATTTCATGGTTCCTTTGTCACCTTCGCCTTGTCTACGAACAGAAACTTCTCCATTTTCAGCTTCTTTTTCGCCGACAATCAGCATATAAGGAATACGTTTCATCTCATTATCACGAATCTTACGGCCGATCTTCTCGTTACGATCATCTACAATCGCACGGATTTCGTGTATCTTCAGATACATCTTCACCTGCTCTGCATATTCATTGAACTTCTCACTGATTGGCAGAATAACTACCTGTTCCGGTGTCAGCCACAATGGGAATTTACCGGCAGTATGTTCAATCAGTACGGCAACAAAACGTTCCATTGATCCGAACGGAGCACGGTGAATCATTACCGGGCGATGCTTCTGATTGTCAGAACCCATATATTCAAGTTCAAAACGTTCCGGCAAGTTGTAGTCAACCTGAATCGTACCCAGCTGCCAACGACGACCGATAGCGTCTTTCACCATAAAGTCAAGTTTAGGACCATAGAAAGCTGCTTCTCCATACTCAATCTTAGCAGGCAATCCTTTTTCCGCACAAGCCTCGATAATAGCCTGTTCAGCCTTCTCCCAGTTATCATCGCTACCGATGTACTTTTCACGGTTCACTTTATCACGCAAGGATATCTGTGCTTCAAAATTCTGGAAATCCATAGAACGGAACACGATAGATATGATATCCATCACACGAAGGAATTCATCTTTCACTTGTTCCGGACGGCAGAAGATATGCGCATCATCCTGTGTAAAGCTACGTACACGAGTTAAACCATGTAACTCACCACTTTGTTCATAACGACAAACCGTACCAAATTCTGCAATACGCAATGGAAGGTCCTTATATGAACGTGGGAAGTTCTTGTAAATCTCACAGTGGTGAGGGCAGTTCATTGGTTTCAAGAAATACTCTTCACCCTCTTCCGGAGTATGAATAGGCTGGAATGCATCCTTACCATATTTTGCATAGTGACCTGAAGTCACATACAGCAATTTATTACCAATTGGCGGAGTGATTACTTCCTGATAATCGTAACGTGTCTGAATACGACGCAAGAACTCTTGCAGACGCAGACGCAATGCAGTACCTTTTGGCAACCACATAGGAAGTCCCTTACCTACAGTTTCGGAGAACATAAACAACTGCATCTCCTTACCGATCTTACGGTGGTCACGCTTCTTCGCTTCTTCCAGCAATATCAGATATTCATCCAGCATTTTTTTCTTCGGGAACGTGATACCATAAATACGGGTCAGCATCTTACGATCTTCATGACCACGCCAGTAAGCACCAGCCACTGAAGTCAACTTGATAGCCTTGATCGGAGCAGTCGTCATCAAGTGAGGACCACGACAAAGGTCAGTAAATGCACCCTGGGTATAAGTTGTAATGTGTCCGTCTTCCAGTTCAGAGATCAATTCACATTTGTATGTTTCGCCACGATCGCCAAACATTTTCAGAGCATCTGTCTTTGCGATGCTTTTTCTGACTACCTCTTCTTTCTTTGCAGCCAGTTCCAACATTTTAGCTTCAATGGCTGGAAGGTCGCTTTCTTTAATCACAGCTTCACCCGGATCCACATCATAGTAGAATCCGTTCTCGATAGCCGGTCCGATACCAAACTGGATACCCGGATAAAGTTCCTGCAAAGCTTCCGCCAGCAAATGTGCACTTGTATGCCAAAACGCATGTTTACCTTCTTCATCATCCCATTTATAAAGAACAAAATTAGCATCTTCATTAATAGGACGTCCTAAATCATAAGTCTCGCCGTTCACTCCACATGCCAGCACTTCCTGTGCCAGACGCGAGCTGATACTTTCAGCAATCTGTAAACCGTTCACTCCTTCGTTATATTCACGAACGGAGCCATCGGGAAATGTTATCTTTATCATAATATGATGATGTTATATTTTCATAATTTGAACGCAAAAGTAACTAAATCTTTTGAGTTTTCTATTTTTTATCAAAAAAATGTTATTCCGATTGATCCGTAAAACGTTTGATAACATTATAAGCAGAAACAATCCCCAACTCACCGGCTTTACTCAAATCAGAAATACCCAGCTTATTATTTCCTAAGAAAATATGAGTCAGTCCACGATTGAAGTAAGCGTCTGCAAAATCAGGATTCAGCTCGATCGCCTTATCATAGTCGACAATTGCAGCCCGGTAATCTTTCAACATGGCAGAAACATTGGCACGATTATAATATGCATATACAAAGTCCGGAGCCAGATTTATCACCTTATCCAAATCTTTTCTCACCACCTCATAATCTACTGCGGTAATCTCTTTACGCTTATTATCGCCAGGAACAACATCTGTTTCGACAGCTTGTTCCGCTTTCTGATATTCCAACTGTTTACAACGAATCAATGCACGCATAAAATATGCCGGGAAGAAATCACCATCCAGCAAGATTGTCTGAGTCAAATCAGAGACCGCACTCGAGAAGTCCTGCACCAAATAAAAATCAATTGCACGGGCAAAACGTTTTGAGGCATTCTTATCATCTTCCACAATAGCCGATGTATGTGTATCGATCAAGGCAAAATGCACTTTCACCTGTTCTTCCGTCAACGGAGCTTCCATATTCGTGATGCGAAGACGTTTCGGAAGTATACCTGTACGGTTTAAACCCTCAATATATTTGTGAAAGTTCACCGAACGCTTCACGTCACTCATCTTCTCATAATAAGTCAAAGCGAACATCGGTTCCAGTTTTATATTTACGTTCTTATCCTGCACACGTCCACGATAATCACTTGTATAGCGTTGTTCAGCTTCGGAATCATCGGCAATCACTATCTTACGATAGTTATTCATATTCTTATCTGATTTCTTACGGGTCTTCTCTCCGCCTTCCTCTTCGTTTTCCTTATCCTTATTCTGTGCTACATCTTTATTCGTCACACCGTTCTGCTTATCTATTTGAGCTTTCATGACTTTAAACTCGTCCTGCTCCGCTCCTTTCTTGTCGCCAATCTTTCTGCGAGCTTCCGAACGCTGGTAATATCCGGCAAGGAAGTTCGGATACTGGTTGATAACAGTTGTGTAATCTTGTATTGCCCCGCGATAATCACCCGTTTGGGCACGTAGCAATCCACGGTTAAAGACAGCCATCATATTATCCGGCTCCATCTTGATGACAAAGTCAAAATCTTCAATAGCCCGGTTGTCATCTCCTACCCGAGCACGCAACAAACCACGGTTATAATGACCGATAAAGTTATTCGGATCAATATCCAACGCCAGATCATAATCGCTCATAGCGCCTCTCAAATTATTCTGATGAAAGCGTGCCAATGCACGGTTTATATAATTTCCCGCATTCTTAGCGCTCAAAGGAATAGCACGGTTGAGATCCGCTTCAGCTTCCGCATACTTAGCCTGCTGTAATTTAACGATCGCTCTTGCAGACCATGCGTCCGGATCATATTTATCCAGTTCAAGAGCCTTATTGAAGTCGTTCAAAGCAGCAATCGTATCTTTCTGTTGCAAGGACACTTCCCCCCTCATCAAATAAGCGCGGGTATAACGCGGAGATACTTTCAGCAAACTTTCCAAATCCTCTTTCGCAGCATCATAATCTTTCTTCTGGATATGAGATAATGTCAGATTATGCCATAAGGTAATATTCTCCGGATCATAATGCAATGCTTTCTTGTAATCTTCAACCGCTCCATCAAATTTACTCTGACGAATCCTTGCCAAACCACGAATCTGATAAGCACCCACCACAAACGGATTGCGTTGGATAGCTGCATCACAGTCTGTTTCAGCACCCTGGAAATCCTCCAGATTTAGTTTTGCCAATGCCCTGAAGAAATAGGGCTCATACAGATAAGGTTTAGCGTTAATAACCTGGTTAAAGTACTGAATAGAAAGTACATAGTCCTCAAAATAAAGAGCGTTTCGGGCAATAGTCATCACCCGATCCGTATTTATCTGAGCACACACCAGCGTTGGGAACAGTAATAAAACTGTTAAGATTCTTTTTACCATTGATATTTTATGCTTGTAAACGAAGCAAAAATAATGCTTTTCGCTTACTTAACAGGGATATAAACGTTTTTTATCTTTATTTCACCTGTTTCATCTTATAAGAACTGCGTGCTTTTCCCTTCAACATCGTATTCAGCTTTCCTTTAATCATCTGCTTACGAAGCGGTGAGATATGGTCGATAAACATCTTACCATCCAAATGATCGAATTCATGCTGCATCACCCGAGCCAGATAACCCTCTACCTCTTCTTCATGCTCCACAAAATTCTCGTCCATATATTTCACGCGAATTTTATCACCTCTTTTCACTGTTTCATGAATACCGGGAAGACTGAGACAGCCCTCTTCCATGTTCACTTCTTCGCCCCCGACTTCCAGAATGTGGGGATTGATATAAGCCTTATTGAAGTCTTTAAATTCAGGATACTCCTCCGAAAGCGGATCCAACGTAATAGTAACCACGCGAATAGGCAAACCAATCTGCGGAGCAGCCAGTCCTACGCCATCGGCGTGCACCATTGTTTCAAACATGTTTTCAATCAACTCTTTCAGGTTCGGATAATCCGGTGTTATGTCCTCTGCAACCTTTCTCAATACAGGCTGACCATATACATAAATAGGTAAAATCATATTTTTATACTCTATTAAAAATTAAGTTATTTAATATCTTCTATTAAAAACGTTTACTCTCCAAATATGTTTGCAAAATAATAGTAGCACTTATCTCATCCACCAATGCTTTATTTTGGCGGTCCTTTTTCTTCAGACCGGCCTCCAACATGGTACGATGCGCAAGAACAGAAGTAAACCGTTCGTCCACATATTCGACCGGAAGGTCCGGATAGCGCTTCTTCAGCGAACGAACAAAAGGTTCTATATTCTTCATATTCTCCGAAACCTCATTATTCATTTGCTTTGGCAATCCAATAATAATCCGCTCCACCGGTTCTTTAGCCATATATTCACCGATAAAGTTCAGAAGTTCATGCGTAGGCACTGTTGTCAATCCGTTTGCGATTAACTGCATAGTATCGCTCACAGCTATCCCAGTACGCTTTCTTCCATAATCTATTGCTACTATTCTGCTCATGGGGTACAAAAATACAAAAAAGACGCTTCCTGTGAAAGGAAACGTCTCTTTTATTCTATTATTTAAAATGTATATTATTCTTCAACAATAGCTACACGGCTTAACTTAGCATCATCATAGAACATGTTGCCTACGCCACCCTTGTAATCAACTTTCAACTGAGAAGCAGGAACACCGAATTCATTAACCATCAGGTCACGAACTGCTTCAGCTCTCTTCTTACTCAATTTCATGTTATATTCAGCAGAACCAGTACCTTTATCAGCATAACCTGTTACAGTAAATACTTTATCAGTTGCTTTGATACCTTTAGCCATAGCTTCGATATTCATATACTCTCTCTTGCTGATGTTGCTCTTTCCAATATTAAATACAACAACGTAACGTGGAATGAAACCAGCTTCTTTCTTAACGATCACTTCCGGTTTTTTGTTACGTGCTTCAACCAAGTCACGTTTCAAAGATTCATTTTCACCCTTCAGAGCGTTTACTCTGTCTCTCATGTCGTTCAACTGACTTTCCGGAACCATCGGTACAGTAGGAACAGCATCCCAACCACGTTTCTTGAACTTGTAAGTAACACCTACAGTCAGACCAGCCAATCCTTCAGGACCTGAGTTACCAAATGCGCCTTTCATCAAAAGTCCGCGCAATTCAACGTTAAGATCCAAAGCTGAAGACAGACGGAAGCGGTTGATCAAACCGGCATTGATACCCAGTTCATCATAACCCGGACCTTTACCTGTGTGTACGAATCCAGCACCTACATAAGGAATGAATGAGTACAGACGATCTTCTTTATAACCACAGAACATATTGGTAAGGTTCAACAATACGTCTCCGTGAAGGTTAACAACATTCCATTTTTCTTTGTAGTAACCATTAGAGTACTGTCCTCCGTCTACAAGCGGACCGTTAGCATAAGGAGTAGCACCTTTAGCCTGAAGACCGTTGTAAGCCACGCGTAATCCGATACCTGGAGTAAACCACTTACCTACAGCAATGTCAAGTGCCGGAGCAAGACGTTTTCCGAAGTCGGCTTTACCATCATTGTCGCCAAAATACATTTGTGCGCCAACGCCACCACTAATAAACCAGTTAGCACCAAAGCGGTTAGTTTCCACTCTATAACTCTTTGCTGCATTTTCTTTTTCTTGTGCAGGCAGACATACAGATGCTGCTGCCAATAAAATAAACAATAAACCCTTTTTCATCTCAATTTATTTTAGTAAATAATATATTTCAATTGTCTTACAGGATAGATACACAACCCAAATGTTCTACACCTGACTAAGAGACAATAAACGTCATTCTTCTTTCTAAATTTAGTGCAAATATAGATATTTAATATAACACAAACAAAAAAACACGTAAATTTTCATTCATTCATAGATTTTTATAGAGCGATAAAAGTCTTAGATAACTCCAGAAGGCATCTGAAAGGGGTTGTGACAAAAGAATTAAAACAAAAAAAATAGTCAATGATAAATAATATCACTGACTATTTTTCTTCTTTGTCTATATACTTTGTTAATATACCAGTTTTACATTGTCAACCCATAATGTATTTCCCGGAGAACCGATATAAGCTCCTCCATGACTGGATGTGAATTGAATATACATATGAGTCGGAACATCATTTTCATCTCCCCAGGCCACTTCGTGGATAGGCACGCTTTCACCCTTGCTGTTCACCGTATAACTTTCGGTTGCTTGCAGACGCATCATGTGCGCCTTGTATTCCGGACGATTCGTTATATCACCATACATAATCTCATAAGTCACATTATTTTTCCAGTCCGTAGAGTGATAATAATAAGTCACCATTGTCCCTATCCGTTTCGCATACACATTTCCATTGGCATCTTCCCAACGTTTTTGCAGCAACAGGATAGCTGCCGGATAATCTTTTCCGGGCACATCCGTAATCTTACTGAAACCGGTAGCACGAATACGATTCTCCCGGTCAGACATCTTCACCTTGTAATCAAACTGAAGAGCAACCGGTTTTTTTGTAAACGGAATACCCGTCTGCAGCATTTTCTGCGGATTTTTAGTGCCCTTAATCGGCTCATGCACCGAACCGGTAAAGATAGAACCTGCCGCCAACACTGTAATATTAACCAATCCCAGCACTTTCACACTTTCCATGCGTGTATCCAAACGAGCACAGTATCCATCTCCCCGCTTCTCCGGAAAGACCGAAGTATTAGTTTTCGTAATACCGGCCACTTTCGCCATCACATTCGAAGTAGCCCAAGGCGAACCACCCATATTCTTATAAACCTGATCTCCCTTGATCACCGACGTCGGCCCTATCGCATATACATTCTTAGTATTCCCACCAATAATGCTCGACTCCTTTATCTGACGGTCCACCCATTGATCCATGTCCCCGAAAGGAATCACCTCAACTTTATGTTGCGCCATCAAAGACAAGGAAGAAATAAATGCAACGAAACCTGTCATCAACAGGCGATGAATGCTTTTCTGAATCATCAATACTTTTCCTTTCTTTTTCTTCTTATAATTTATAATCCCATTGTTTCAAAGCAAAATCCCAGTTCTTTTCTACCAATTGAATCGTACGGTCATCATATTTATATTTATTCTTCTTATATCCCTTCTTTCCGCCCACGTATTTTTCTATATCGCTACGTGCTTCAGCAAATCCGGGGATAGAAAGAGACTTATAAATAGTTTCCGTCATGCCCATCGCATCCGCTTCGAAATCTTCAAATTTCACTTCCATCAGGTTACCTTCCGGAATAAACTTCTTATCCGATTCATACTTATGATAAAGCTTTGCATAGATAGAAAGGATATTTTCCTCCAATTGTTCATTGCTAACATCCTGCAATTTCAACGGCTGAATCGTATTTGTAAAGAAACTGCGTGTAGATTCGAATACAGTATACGGGTTACGCACCAGGTAGATAAACTTAGCATTCGGGAACATTTTCACCAATTCCTTCACCCTTCCGGTATGCGGAGGGTTCTTACTAAGGAATTGAGTACCATGAGTATTCCACAAAGAAATCTTAATCAATTTAGTGAACACCTCTTCAAATACCTTCAATTCGGCATCCGTTATGTCATCAAACAAAAGATATTTATCAGCGTACTCCTGCTGATACTTCGGCAGAAACCAGAAATTATAATAGGTATAAGGCATCATGTTCGACAAAGCAAACTCCTCTTCCTGGGGAAGATCCACTGCCAGTTCCATATTATCCGTCGGACGCTTATCCGGCATCAGCCAACTCATATTCTTTTTGAAGAAAGGTTGTCCCCACATCATCAGATGAGGAAATACAGTCTGATAAGTAGTGTTATACCCAAAATGCTTATCACAAGAGAATACATTATGTACAAACGTAGTTCCGCTTCGCCAGTGTCCCAGGATAAATACCGGGTCATGCTCCAACGGCTGATTAGCGAGCAGTTTCTCGTAACGCTTGTCCTGCAATGACGCCAATGGAGAAAGCAATCGACACACAGCCTTAGTCAATCGATATTTCCCCTTGTAGGCTGCATCAATTTCACGACCGGCAGTAATAGCCTTGAATGTCTTCCAGTCGGCACCTACCAATGTATTAATCGGAAGTTTATTAAATTCGAGTAATCCCACTTTATTAATTAAAAATTAAAAATCGAAAATTAGAAATGACAGTAAAACCATCATTTCCAACTTCCAAATTATTGTTTAACAATCTATTTTATTAGTCGTACGGCCAAGCCCTGGCGTTCCAACTCCTTCACAGCTTTTTCTACCGCTTCATAATGTTCCGGAGCAATTCCCAGCTTCGTCATATCCAATACCGGCACATCTTCCGTGTCACTCATATCTTTCATTTCCACCCGGTCGATAATCATACCTACCGCAGAAGTATTATCGGTGATCGGGTCAATCAAGATAAAGGAACCGCACGATTTATTTTTCTTATAAGGATCAAAGAACAGCTCTTTAGCCGTAGTCAATACCACGCGAGCAATCTGATTCAATTGCAAAGGCAAAGTTTCTTTGGTCAACTGGCCATTCTCCAGAGACAGATGTTCCATTGTATTCACATCCACCTTGTACTTTATTGTATCGATGCGCGTACGGCTCAAATTGGTAGTCTGTTTAATAAAGAACGATTTATTAATATCCATCGGTTCTTCATCCATCCAAACCATCATCGCTTCAAAATTACGATCCACAGTCGGCAGATTGTCAGGATGCACCAACATTTCACCACGTGACACGTCAATTTCATCTTCCAGCGTCAAAGTCACAGACTGCGGTGGGAAGGCATAATCCAACTCTCCGTCATAAGTCACGATGCTCTTCACCTTAGAAGTTTTTCCGGAAGGAAGTGCCATCACTGTATCGCCTTTGCGAACAATCCCCGATGCCACTTTACCGCAGAATCCTCTGAAGTCCAAATTCGGACGAAGCACATATTGAACCGGGAAACGGAAATCCGTAAAGTTGTGGTCATTGTCGATATGAACCGTTTCAAGGAAATCGAGCAAAGAAATCCCCTTGTACCACGGAGTACGTTCAGACTTATCCACCACATTATCCCCATCCAATGCAGAAAGAGGAATACAGTTTACGTCCGGAATACCCAACGGAGTAACAAACTTCTTATAGTCAGCCACAATCTCATTAAAACGCTCTTCCGAGAAGTCCACCAAGTCCATCTTGTTGACAGCCAATACCACATGCTTGATCCCCAGCAAAGACACCAGAAAAGTGTGACGACGAGTCTGGGTAATCACTCCCGTGCGGGCATCCACCAAAATGATAGCCAGGTTAGCCGTAGATCCGCCGGTAATCATGTTACGGGTGTACTGTTCGTGTCCCGGAGTATCCGCGATGATAAACTTACGGCCATTAGTAGAAAAATAGCGATAAGCCACATCAATTGTAATTCCCTGTTCACGTTCAGCCTTCAAACCATCCAGCAATAACGCATAGTCAATATGCTCACCTGCATTTCCTACACGCTTACTATCACGTTCCAGTGCATCCAGTTGATCTTCATACAATTTCTTACTGTCAAACAACAAGCGTCCGATCAATGTTGATTTTCCGTCATCCACCGAACCCGCAGTCAACAGTCTCAATAAGTCTTTCTGTTCATCCTTGTCCAGAAAAGCTTTTATATCTAATTTATTATCTGCCATTACTAGTTACAATTAAAAGTATCCTTCACGTTTCTTTTGTTCCATACTACCCTCCTGGTCAAAGTCAATCACACGGGTAGTACGCTCACTCTTGGTGGTAGTCATCATTTCTTCCACAATCTCTTCGATTGTAGCAGCTCCGCTTTCCACTGCCCCAGTCAGAGGCCAGCAGCCCAACGTACGGAAACGCACCATCTTCATTTCAATCTGATCCCGGTACTTTTCAGGCAAACGCTCATCATCTGCCATAATAATATTACCATCCAAATTAATCACCGGACGTTCCTTAGCATAATAAAGCGGAACAATCGGAATATTCTCCAGACGAATATACTGCCAGATATCCAACTCTGTCCAGTTACTAATCGGGAATACACGGATACTCTCCCCCTTGTGCACACGGGCATTATAAATATCCCACAATTCAGGACGCTGATTTTTCGGGTCCCATTGATGAAATTTATCCCGGAAAGAGAAAATACGTTCCTTCGCGCGTGACTTTTCCTCATCGCGGCGGGCACCACCAAATGCAGCATCAAACTTATATTTATCCAGCGCATGAAGCAATGCCTGCGTCTTCATTAAGTCTGTATGCACTTTACTTCCATGCGTAAAAGGTCCTACCCCTGCATGAAAAGCCTCCATATTACTTTCCACGATCAGATTCCATCCGTACTTCTTCGCATATTCATCACGGAACTGAATCATCTCCTTGAATTTCCATTTCGAGTCGATGTGCATCAATGGGAATGGCACTTTACCCGGATAAAACGCTTTTTCAGCCAAGCGTACCATCACCGAAGAATCCTTTCCGATACTGTAAAGCATCACCGGATTCTCAAATTCCGCCGCCACCTCGCGGATGATATGAATAGACTCGGCTTCGAGTTCCTTCAAGTGGCTTAATTTATATTCTTCCATTATTTTTAAAATTATGAATTACGAATTATGAATTTGCTGATAACCGCATACTAATTCTTCATCCCTAATTCCTCATTCTTCATTTTATACTCTTCACTTTTGGCAAAACAAGCTCCAACAAACGGTTCACCGATTCCTCCAAAGTCAATTTGGAAGTATCCAGCGACAAAGCCGGATGTTCCGGAACCTCGAATGGTGCGGAAATTCCTGTAAAATTCAGAATCTCCCCTTTCCGTGCCTTCGCATATAAGCCTTTCACATCACGTTTCTCACACTCCTCCAGCGGAGTGCTAACGAAAACTTCCAGAAAATCATCCTTACCGATAATATTCGCAGCCATTTCGCGAATATCATTATTAGGGCTGATAAATGCAGCAATCGTAATGATGCCACTATCCAAAAACAGCTTAGACACTTCAGCTATACGACGAATATTTTCCACCCGGTCCGTTTCGGAGAATCCCAGGTTATTATTAATTCCACTACGGATATTATCCCCATCCAAGATACGGCAAAGCAATCCACGCTTATGGAGTTCACGTTCCAATGCAATAGCAATCGTGCTCTTTCCGGAACCGCTCAATCCGGTAAACCAGATCATCACACTGTGTTGCCCTAAAAGTTCTTCTTTATCCTGCCGCGTCATCATGCGGTCAAATATCGGATATATATGGTTCTTTTCTTCCATTTACAGATTTATTTATTAAAAGTTCCAGATCAATGGGATCAGGATAATAGATATTAAGAAAGTTATAATATTAAGCGGCAAACCGATACGTACAAAATCCGTAAACTTATAGTTACCGATACCTTGCACAATCAGATTCGTTTGATAACCGATAGGCGTTGAGAAACTGGCAGATGCAGCCATACAAATCACCACAAAGAAGGGCGTCGGACTTACTCCCAATTGTGAAGCAATCGACAATGCCAGCGGGAAAGCCAAGGCAGCCGCAGCATTATTCGTTATCAGTTCCGTAAACAGATTCGTAATGATAAACAACATCGCGAGCAACACGTGCGGACCATAATCATCACTCAATCCGATAATAAACTTCGCAACGCTATCTGCCACACCGGAGTTCACCATTGCCTTACTGATAGCAAACGCACAGGCAATCGTAATCAATATATCCCACGAAATATATTTAGTGTATTTACGGGCAGGGAACAGATTTGTCCATGCCATAATAATAGTAGTGATAGACACAAAGAAAAACATATCCAACTTGATACCCGGAAACATCTCCTTTGTTATCGGAAGCTCACCCACCGTTGCACCCACAATCATCAGAACCAATAACAGCAAAGCAAACCAACGTTTTTTCTTTCCGGTAGTATCCGGTTCATTTCCATTCGTCAACAAGACAAACACAGAAGATTCACCCCATGTCGGAATAAATGTATCATCAGCCATCACCACCAGCGTATCTCCTTCATGAAGCACCACATCATCCAGATTTGTTACGAAACGCTGTCCATTACGCGTCTTGATTTCTTTTACTTCGGCACCATAATGACGTTGAAAATTAAAATCTTTCAGTTTTTTATTAATACCGGGAAAGCGAGCCCCCAAAACAGCCTCTACCCGATGCAACTTCCCCCCCTCTTCTACTTCTTCATCCGGCACAGCCGTGTCCGGACGCGCATCCGGCAAAAGACGCTTGGAAAAAAGAAATATATAAATAATTCCGGCAATAGCGATGAATATTCCCACCTTTCCGAGTTCGAACATAGAAAAGCCTTCAAATCCGGCTTCCAATATCATTCCATGCACCACCAGGTTAGTAGAAGTACCGATCAACGTACAGATACCTCCCAAAATAGTCACATAAGAAAGAGGAATCAGGAACTTCGTAGCCGGGAGATTCACCGATTTAGCCCAATGCTTGATAATCGGAGCAAAAATAACCACGACAGGCGTATTATTCAGAAAGGCAGAAATAAATGCCACCGAAGGCAAGATACGCAACTGTGCTTTAAACACCGTTGTCTTTCCCTGCGGAAGCAACTTCTTAATCACTTGTCCCAGTGTACCCGACTGACGAATACCTTCACTCACCAAAAACAGCAGAGCAACGGTAATCATCCCTTTATTACTAAACCCTTCCAGCATCTCCTTAGGAGTCAGAATGCCGGCACACAGAAACAATACCACTACCGAAAAAAGTATCATGCCCGGACGCATCTTGTCTGCTACCAAAGCCGCTACCATTCCTAATAGGGATAATAGTACAAATACGATTTCAAATGTCATATAAACATTATTTAGTGTTCTCTTTTTGGCTCAACAACAAACCACGGATTCAATAAATCCTCCTTGTTATATCGTAGAGGTTCTTCCTTTCCAGCCTGATATACTTCCATCCCTGCGGCACGGGCTATCGCATGCCCTGCAGCCGTATCCCACTCCATTGTCGGAGCAAAACGCGGATATACATCAGCCTTTCCTTCAGCAACCAGACAGATTTTAATAGAACTTCCGCTCGAAATCAACTCCACACTGCCGTGTTTCTTCTTTAAATCTGCAATATATGATTCTGTTTCAGGCGATAGGTGCGAACGTGAAGCAACCACAATCAGACGATCGTGCACTTCCTTCAAAGGTAACCGTTCTGATTTTCCGATCAGTTCTTCCAATGCCACGCCGTCACCTTCCAAACTGACAATAGCGGAACATTTATAAGCCCCTGCACCTTCAATCCCGAAATAAAGTTCTTTTTTCACAGGCACATAAATAACACCGAACACAGGCACAGAGTTCTGCACTAAAGCGATATTTACCGTAAATTCTCCATTACGCTTGATAAACTCCTTCGTTCCATCCAGCGGATCTACAATCCATAAAGTATCCCACTCACGTCGAGTCTCATACCCTAAATGCTTCCCTTCTTCACTAAGAACAGGAAAAGGAGTATCATTCAGAATAGCCACAATTGCTTCATGCGCTTTTCTGTCTGCTATAGTTAGCGGAGAGTTATCGGCCTTCCTCTCTATTTCAAAGTCCGATGCCGGATCATTATAAATAGAAAGAATCTTTTCACCTGCTTTTAAAGCCGCGTCGATAGCAGCCATTACATATTTTTGTTCCATTCAATCTCTAAATTAATGCCCTATTCACATTCAGGCAATACATTCTCCAAATTAAGAATTGACAAAAGTAAAAACTTTCTTTGCTATAAAAGTTTCCCTCCTATCATTTATAACTTCTTTTAGTAGAAAGATAAAAATATCTAAACGAAGAAGTCACTCATTTTCAATAAAAAAGCAGTAACTTCCCAGTTACCGCCTTCTTATTCGGAAAAAAACGTTCGTTCTTTCCAATATATATTACCAAAAAGAAATCAATATACGCGATACAGCAACCAAGCACCCTGGAAATCCGAACGGTTCGGATATTTAGCCTTGAATGCGTCGCGAGCTTCAGCAGCAGCAGCCTTATCAGCAAATGAATTTACGATAACGCGATACATTGCCTTGTCAGCATTAAATGCAATCGTAGAGTGATATCCTTGTCCATCCAACCAATCTTTCAGGCCTTCAGCATTCGCTTTCACACCAAAGCTACCTGCTACGATGCTATAATCTTTCAACCCTTCGTTGCCGGAAACCACTGTAACCTTTTCCTGACGAACGCCGGATGTATCTGCCACTTTAGTAGTTGTCACAGGAGCTGCAACCACCGGAGTTACTTCTACCGGAGCTTCCACCTGCGGTTCTGCCAATTCTTGCTGTTTCGCTTTTTCGTAAGCTTTCTTATAGGCACTTTCGCTGGATTTACAAGATGCAAATGCTAGCACCAAGCATACTCCCATTCCTAATACGACTAATTTTTTCATAATCCTATACTCTGTTTTAATTAATAATTCAATATTTTCGTCTATTACATTTAGTTTCGGGCAACAAAATAATAGAAATTTTATCATCCGGCAAAGAAATCCGTCAAAAAAACATCTATTCCGGCTTTTTCTTATACGAAATAGTACCCGTTGCCTGATAAGTAGGCATCAAAAGCACCTCTGCAATCTGAATATGCGCAGGAGCCGACGCGGCAAAATAAACTGTTTCCGCAATGTCATCTCCCGTCAACGGACGAATCCCTTTATAAAAATTATCGGCAGCTTCCTTATCTCCCCGATAACGCACCACTGTAAAGTTTGTCTCCACCATTCCCGGTTTGATGTTCGTCACTCTCAACGGAGTATCCACCAAATCGATCCGGAGTCCGTCCGAAAGAGCCTTCACGGCAGCTTTCGTTGCGCAATACACACTCCCACCCGGATAAGCGGCATCACCGGCAATAGATCCGATATTAATAATATGCCCGCGTCCGCGTTCTACCATACCGGGCACCACCAAACGCGTCATTGCCAGCAATCCTCTTATATTCGTATCGATCATGATATCCCATTCATCCAGGTTACCCTCGAATTCCTTATCCACACCGATCACCAGTCCGGCGTTGTTCACCAACACATCAATCGCCTTCCATTCTTCAGGCAATGATTCTAAAGAGGCGGCAGCCAGCTTCCGGTCGCGCACATCAAAGGGCAATATATAAACCCGTACACCATGCGTCGCTTCCAGTTCGGCTTTCAGTTCTTCCAGTTTCGAAACGGTACGGGCATTCAGAATCAGATTCCATCCCTCCTTCGCAAATTTACGGGCACAACCTTCGCCAATTCCGCTACTGGCACCGGTTATAAAAACAATCTTAGCTTCCATTATGTTTTGATTTACAATATTCGAAAACAAAAGTACGCCTTAACCTTCAAAGGTTAGCTACGAAAGTCAGTTAAATAAGATTAAACCATAAAAGAAAAAAAGAATTATAAAACGTAGCAAAAAATTTCAGTTTTCACGAACAACCTTTCCATAAAAATGTTATATTTGTTGTATCATAATCATTTTAAACATTATACATTATGAAAGGATTGAATGTTTTAGCAGCTTTTCTGGGTGGTGCAGCCGTAGGCGCAGCCCTTGGTATTTTATTTGCTCCTGAAAAAGGAGAAGACACCCGTCACAAAATCGCAGAGATTCTTCGTAAAAAGGGAATCAAGCTGAATCGCAGCGAAATGGAAACTCTCGTTGATGAGATTGCTGCGGAGATGAAAGGAGAAATAGCAGAATAAGTGAGTAATCAAAGACTAAAAACAGAGCGACCATGTTTGCAGACGATAAAAGTATTGAGAATTTTCAGCAGTTGTTTTTCGAGTTCAAGAAATATCTGGAGCTTCAAAAAGAATATACCAAATTAGAATTGACGGAGAAGTTAACCATACTTTTTTCCACGTTAATTATGATATTAGTACTTATTATCCTTGGCATGGTGGCTCTGTTTTATCTGCTTTTTGCTCTTGCTTATATATTGGAGCCTTTAGTGGGCGGTCTGATGTCGAGTTTTGCCATCATTGCAGGCATCAATGTTGTTCTCATCGCCCTGGTTATTATTTTCCGCAAGCAGCTCATCATTTCTCCGATGGTGAACTTCCTCGCTAATTTATTTTTAACTGATTCAAATAAATAAATTATGAATGCGCAGACCCCGCAGAAATTTACATTAGAAGAGATTGCCGAACGTAAAAAGAAGCTTTTAAATGAGATCCATGCTCAAAAAAAAGCCATGACAGCTACTACACGCGAAATATTCGCCCCACTTGCTCCGGCAACCAATAAGGCGGATGCAATCATGCGTTCGTTTAATACCGGTATGGCTGTATTTGATGGCGTAGTGATGGGAATCAAGATTATGCGGAAGGTGCGGGCGTATTTTAGAAATTTGAAATAAAAAATCATTTAATCAATCGCTTGATTAGATACTTTCAAATCATCTACGATTTGCTGTAGCACATCTTTTAACTTCGGCAAATCATGTTTTATCACGTCATAAACAATTTCAGCATCTAAATCAAAATAATGATGTGCGATTATATCCCTCATTCCCATTACTCCTTTCCAATCCATCCCTGGATAGAAAGATAATAACTTTTTATCTGTTAATTTATCAACACCTTTCACTCCTTCACCTATAGCTATTAATAACATACAAGTACTCTCCAATCTTTCCATCCCAGACGGAGTCAATAAATAAAAAGAAGGGGAGGTAATAGTTTCCGAGTTCGCTAATATCCTTTCCACCGTTTGGAGAATTTTCTTTAGCAATGATTCTATTATCTGACTTTTACACATAAATTCCATCTTTATTGATACACCCTCTCAATAATTCATCCATATTATTCCGCAACCGAACCACATCAACAGGGCATTTCAATAGTTTTTCCAATTCTTCTTTAATATGAACTAAAGTAAAGATAGAAGGTCTTTCAATTTCAACACAAATATCGACATCACTACCCTCACGTTGTTCACCACGAGCAACGGAGCCAAATATCCCCATGCGAGAAATACCATATTTAGCAGAATTCTTTCGCATATACTCACGAAGCAAGGATAAATATTCTACAGTAGTCAACATAATAAATTGCTTTTTATCTATACCACAAAGAAATGCATTTTCTTTCAAAAATACAATAGATAATCAATAAAAAATATCCTAATCCTTTA
>NZ_JADPLO010000077.1:0-25259 GCF_015667765.1 Bacteroides sp. 1001302B_160321_D4
CATACATATATATTTATCCTATATTTCGTTCATTCTTCAACATAGCCAGTTCACCCTTTAATTTTTGGTTTTCTTCCAAAAGCCGTTGGGTAAGCATTGTCTTCTCATTGATTTCATCCTGCAAATTGGCTATGGTATATACAATACTTTTCAATTTGTCCATTCCTGGTTCTGTTTCTTCTTTTTGAATGAGCATGGAACCAGTTCCTCTTAACAACCATTCTGCGGAAATTTCCTCAAATGAGGATGAAATTGCTATTATTGTTGCAAGGCTAATTTCTCTTTTTCCTATCAGTTGATTATTAATAGTTGTGGGCTTTAATCCACACTTAATAGCAAATCCCCTCTCTGATAGCCCTGAATAGGTTATTACTTCTTTAATTCTGTTTATCATAATCAATCAAAAGTTAAATATCCACAAATGGGGATATAAAGTAGGTTTTAAATTTTTATATATCCACATTTGAGGATATATTTGCATCATAAATCAATCAATCATACAAACATACAAAAATTGATTGATAAAACCAATTAAAAAATAACGATTATGAGCTACAATTTATCACAAATAATGAAGTCTGCACACCGCAATTACAAGAAGGGTGGAAAAACATTTTCAGAGTGTTTAAAATCTGCATGGAGCTTCGCAAAACTCCAAGAAAGTTTCTCACCGGAAGCAGTGAAATCAAGAACTGATAAATTTTTAGCTGAAAGACATGAAGCTATGAGCAAGACTGCCAAAGCTACACCTAGCAAGGAATATAATAACCTTAATATTCCCGCTTCCGCTTACTACAACCCAAATAGTACTCATTACGGTGCACATTACGTCGGAGATTAATCAAATTATACAACAATGGATAAAAGAACCGAACTAGAAATACAGCGAGACAAATATGAAGCTGTGATTGAAGAACGAGACGCGTTGATCCACTCTTTGAGAGGTGAAAATGAAAAACTCAAACGAGATTTAGAATCAGAACGTGGATTTTATAGAGAGAAAGTTTCCCAATGTGATGATTTGAAGAAATTTATTGAATCGCAAAGAAACTTAATGGATATAGTTTTGAAGAACAACCAAAGTATTCTCTAACCCTCACTAAAGTCAAACCAAACCGCCGGTTATCCGGCACCCAGTCCGGTCTTTGAGCCTGCCCTTGAAGGGAGACTGGGAACAACAGAGGAGAGTTCTTTGACATCTTGGTAAAATGGTGTTTTGGAAGCCGACACGTGCCGAAAGGGATTACTGATGTAGGCGGGCTTCCCAACGATATAATGCTGTGGTTAATGGTCAAGCCGTATCGTTGTAAAACTAAATCAGTTAGACGTTTGTCGGCAAATCGTGGCATTTGCTTTATGTATATAAAGGTGATGTAGCTTAGTTGGTTAGAGCGCATGTTTCTACATGAGGTCGGCGGTTCGAATCCGTTCATCACTTCAATGTTTAATTGACGTTACAACTGCGTGTATATCTTATAAATTGCATAGGCTGTTAAACTAATAATAAAGAATAGAAATGAAATGTAGGAAATTGACTCACAAATTGCGAAGATTTTATTGCGTGGTACGGCTGGCGTTACGGTCATTTTGGAATTGTATAAGCTATAGAGGATATATTCTTCTACCCGTTTTTGAGCGTTGCGTATCATCCACGTTGCTCATTGCTCGATTCTCGTATATGGTTATACACGAAAAAAGGATGGATAGTGCGTTTGAACATATTACCACCAATAGTAAAATTCGACTGCAAGCGTTGTTGGTTGAAAGATTGCTTAAAGAAACAAGTACAGCAAAAGTAGCGGATGCAACAGTCAACAGAGTGCTTTGGAGTCTGAAAGTCCATTCGATTTTTTTCTCTAAAGTTTCTTTGTAGTATGAAACTACTTTTTCTTCATTATTCATATTTTCTTGTTTTTTGATTTGACACTTCAAAAATAAGAAAATCCCCCGTTCCTTTTTTATTAGTGAATAATCTTGGAACGGGGGAAATTTATTAATCAATTAATAATCACATGATTCAAGTAACAATTAAAAACGATAGGAATGAGAATTTGGAAGATGCCACATTCTCATTACGTGTAGAGAATATGCCGATAAAATCAGCTAAAATCGTAGCCGAAAAGCTTCCTGCTATGATACAGAAAGCTTTTTGGGATTATGCAGATTGTAAAGTCGGGTTTAATCGAGATAAAAAGAGAGATAATGAATGAATTTCTTCACTTAATTTTTGATTATACGTCCCAAAGTTAAGTAAATCCTCCGAATAAAGCGTGATGCTGCCGATCGAATTGGTTCGGGGGAACTTTTATTTTAAAATTAATCAGTATGGAAAAAGAAATAGAAAGACGCAGTATAATCAATGTTTTGCGAAACATGGACGTTGGTGCAATAGAAGTATTTCCTATCATTCAAAAAACGTCTGTTACTTACACTTTAAATGCTCGGCTTTATAAAGAAAAAGCTGAAGGAATGGTTTGGAAAACAAAGTCAGACGTAAAAAATATGCAGTTTATAGTAACTAGAATTGCGTAACTACCTTGCTTGTTGAGATGATCAGAGGTGAAATGGCTGAAATATTGCTAGATAATATTCTCCGTCTGTTTTCTACAGAAACGTTTGGAAAAGATAAGTCTGCGTATTATGTGGGTGGGGAAAAGAAATTGATGAATCTTATAGAAGCGGGTAAGATCGAAAGTGATAAGCCTACTAATGTCCAAAACGGCAAGTGGCATTGTAATGCTGCTCAAGTATTACTTCATTGCCGATGTGCGGGAAGGAAAGTTAAATCTAAAAAACGGAAGAAATGAAAAAGATTAAAGTGATACAGTATGCCATGATGTTCATTGCCTTATGGACAACACTGTATCTTATAGATAGCATTGAAGTTAGCAAGAAAGAATTTATTGCTGCTTTTGTATTGGTGACTGTCGTATCAGTGAATTATATCTGTTTTCGATACTACGAAGATAGGAAACAAAATAAAGATAGCCTGTGAAGGTCTGCATTGCTTAATTTTAGTATTTGTCATGTTTATTTAGCCCGGTTCGCCGGGCATCTGCCGGGATAGCCCAGTTGGTTAGAGCGCATGTTTCTACATGAGGTCAGCGGTTCGAATCCGTTTCCCGGCTCAACTCAATCAGAGTTAAGTAACCCGTGAGGGGGAAAATATATTTGCATTATATATACAATCAATGTAGCCGGAAGCGTCTGGCTACGACCTGAAGGAATGGCGGAATTGGTAGACGCAAGTATGCAGGTAGATTGAAGAAAGTCATACATAGGTAATCTGTCATCCCGGTTCGAGTCCGGGTTCCTTCACAGAGAATTTTTCTTTTTATGTTTAACTAATGTTGCCAGCGAAAAGGACGCTGTAGGGTTAAAGCCCCTGTTATTTGAGTTTTAATTGTTCTATACTATTCCGGTGTGCTTTGAACGGCTATCCGGAAGCAAGAAGCTCGTGAGAGTGCTATTTAATAGTTAATGTCGTGTTTTATTTTGTGTTTGTGTTCTAGGTGAATGGTTCGTGAGAATAGTTCACTTAAAACGGATGGCTGGTGTAATTGGCAGCATACGCAGATATGCGTGATGTGGGTTCGATCCCCACGCCATTCACCCTTCTGATCCTAATTAAATTATAGTAGTTCATGAGTTTTGTTTTGTGTTTGTGATTGGGGTGTATGGTCTGTGAGGATAGTGCACCTTTTTAATTAATCGGGCGGATATGTATATCGTTGGTTGAAACTGCGGTGAGGTGCACCAATATTCCGTGAGACCGGTTCGACTCCGGTTCCGTCCACTAGCATTTACATTATGTATAAATCAGGGAGCCGTACACCCTTCAAGCGTAGCCGTTCCATAAGGTACATTGGATTATTCATATTATTCTTATTTTTCTGCCTGTACAATATCGTACAGGCAGTTTTTACTACCTGAAAATGGCGTTAAAATGGCGAAGTTTCTGTTTGCTAAACTTGTCAATAACGATTACCTTTACTGATGTAATGAGCTAAAAGTCAAACCATTAATTTCAGAATTATGAAAGAATTAGTAACCATTCAGCAAAAGCTGAAAGCCCCCAAACGGCAGTATAATACTTTCGGTAAATACAAGTACCGTAGTTGTGAGGACATTCTTGAATCAGTGAAACCTGTTCTTGCTGAAACAAAATGTACATTAACTCTAAGTGATGAGATGATCGCAGTAGGTAACAGGATCTACGTAAAAGCAACTGTTACTTTGACTAATGACAAAGGAGAAAAAGAAATAACTACTGCTTTTGCAAGAGAAGAGGAAACAAAGAAAGGAATGGATGGGAGCCAAATTACTGGAGCTTCATCTTCTTATGCAAGAAAGTACGCTCTTAACGGTCTGTTTTGTATTGATGATGCGAAAGACAGCGATTCAACCAATACTCATGAGAAGGAAGATACACAACAGCCTGCAAAAACACCTGCTAACACTGCTCCTGTATATACAGGTGCTCAATTAAAAAATGCTATTGCTGACATGCTTGCCGTCAAAAGCAGAGCTGAACTTGAAAAAGTATGGTATGGCAATCCGGCTATGCAAAATGATAAAGAGTTTGTAAACGCCTGTATGAATATGGGCAAAATTTACCCGGCACAATGATAGAGTTAGTTAAATCGAGTGTGGTTTTCTCGGAAGAGAACCACACATATTTTCTTGGTGAAAAGCAGCTAAAAGGTATTACCGGAATGATTAGCCGGCAGTTATTTCCCAATAAGTATAAGGATATTCCAGAATACATATTGAAAAGAGCCGCTGAAAAAGGTAGTCGTATTCATGGACAATGCCAGTTTGCTGATGTAACAGGATTGCCACCCGAGAGTATTGAAGCTATTAATTATATCAGGGAAAGAGTAAATGCCGGATATAAGGCTTTTGCCAATGAGTACACTGTTTCAGACAATGAATATTTTGCATCGAATATTGATTGTGTTTGGGAAAAGGACGAAAAAATCAGTCTTGGTGACATCAAGACCACTGCAAGCCTTGACCGTGAGTATTTGAGTTGGCAGCTATCAATCTATGCCTATTTGTTTGAACTTCAAAACCCACTTATCAAAGTTGATAAGCTGTTTGGAATTTGGTTACGAGGTGATAAATCTGAATTGGTTGAGATTGAGCGTAAACCCGATGCAGAGGTTAAGAGATTACTGGAATGTGAGATTAATGGTGAACACTTCTTACCTAATGCTCCTGTTCCCACTGATGGGAAACAGCTTATTCCTATGCAATTAGTAGATACTATTATTGATATAGAGGAACAGGCGAGTTATATCGCTGAAGTGCAGAAAGGTTACAAGGAACAACTTAAATCAGCCATGCGTGAGAATGGAGTCAAATCATGGGACGCTGGCCGATTGCGTGTTAGCTATACTCCCTCTTCAACGGGTAAGAGTTTTGATACAAAGAAATTTCAGGAAGATCACCCGGAATTATATTCTCAATATTTAAAAACGTCAACTAAAGCGGATAGTATTCGTGTAACTATAAGGGAGGAAGGAAAATGAGTGTCAATAAAGTAATTCTTATTGGGCGTGCCGGTAAAGATCCAGACGTGAGAACATTGGACGGTGGAGCAAAAGTAGCTTCTTTATCTTTTGCCACAACAGATAAGGCGTACACCTTACAAAATGGAACCCAGGTGCCGGAGCGTACAGAATGGCATAATCTTATTTTTTGGAATAAGACTGCTGAAATAGTTGAGAAGTATGTCCATAAAGGAGATAAGTTGTATATAGAAGGTAAGTTACGCACTCGTAATTATGACGATAGCAAAGGAGTTAAGCGCTACATAACTGAAGTCTTTGTTGATAGTATCGAGATGCTTACACCGAAGGTTCAGCAACAGGCTGCTCCTGTACCTCCACCATTACCAACGCAGCAGCCTACACAGAGACAACAACAGGTACAACAGCCTGCATATCAGCAACAGCAATTCCAACAGGCACCACCGCCTAATGATTTACCATTCTAAAATATGGCAGAAGCTATTCTAACAAAACAAAATGGGGTAGTCACAATGGATAAGTCGTTTGACTACCTCTGTTCCACGCTCAAAAATGGAACTTACACAGTAAGTATCAAGAGAAAGGTAGAACCGCGTACCCTGTCGCAGAACGCGCTCATGTGGCTGTGGTTTGCCTGCATTGAGAGGGAGACAGGCACGGATAAGTTAGATGTTCATGATTACTATTGCCGGAAGTTTCTTCCACGGCAAATATGTATGAATGGAAATATTGTTTCGGTTGTTGGAAGTACTTCTAAATTGAATACGATCCAAATGAAAACTTTCATGGATAAGGTTCAGGCTGATGCTGCCACCGAATTAGGAATCAATTTGCCATTGCCTGTTGACCAGTACTATAAAGATTTTATTAATGAATACCTGCATAGGTAAGTATTAACTAAAAGTTTAATTAAAATGGATTTGAATATTTCAAAAGCAAAATTGACCAAAAAGGGATGTCTTGAAGTGGTCTATGCAGACAAGGAGGGAAACGATATTGTTTTCAAGGGGATTAATCCTGTTCATCCGGATTTGAAGGATTCGCTAAACAAGCTCATACCCTACATTGTCGATATTACAGAACAGAAAGAATCCCAGTACATTAATTGGGAACGTCCAGAGTCATGTCTTGAAGATGAGTTCTTCAAAAAGTTCAATGTAACCGGCGTTAGCATTGGTGGTGACTCTTCTTTTGAGGTTTGTGTGTTGACAGGTAAGCGAACCCTTATGACGAGCAAAGTCCTTAATCTTTGTTCTCCTGGTATTGGATTCGATCCGGACAATGAATCGTATGTGCATTGTGAGGAGTTTCGTGATGCTGTTTACAATTTCTTGTATGAAGCAGAACTCTATGTTACAGAGAATAAATGTTCAGAGATTCAAAAGGAGTTCGAGTTTAAAGATGGTGATGACCCATTTGGGAAAACAGATGAAGCTGCTGATGCATTAAATGAGGATGGTGATGATAATGATATACTCTCAACTGTTGAACATCAAGAATTAGTATTAGAACCTGCTTCATGAAACCAATCTATGTGACTAAGACGCCCAATCTGTATCGGATTCAGTTCGAGTATCACCCAAAGCTGGTCGAGGTCATAAAGATGATACCAAGTAAGCCACGCTATGACGGGACAGACCGGGCGTGGCTTGTTAGTATCAATGATGCGCGTTATCCTGCTGGACGTGACGCCAATTGGTATGTGAGAGCTTTTTCGCAATGGGCTGTTCAGATGCGTTATTGTTCTACTGTCAAGGAACGTGAGGTTACTGAAGATATTAATTATGATATTCCTCCGATGAAACCTTTTGTCGGTGAACACTATATGTTACTTCAACCTTACGAGTATCAACTTGAGGGAGTACAGTATGCAATAGAGCACAAACGCTGTTTTTTCGGTGACCAGCCCGGGTTAGGTAAAACATTGCAAGCTATATGTGCAGTTGTTAAGGCACATAAAGAAGCACCCATTTACGGTGAATCTTTTCCAGTACTTGTAATTTGCCCTGCTGCATTGAAAGTCAACTGGCAACGTGAATTCAAGAAATTCGCAGGGATTAACGCCATTATACTTGATGACAGAAACCGGCAGTCCTGGCAGTCCTTTTATGAATGTAAGAGGTCGGATGGTAGTCCTCTTTGTGAAGTATTCATTACTAATTACGAGTCATTGAACAAGTTCTTTGTGAGGTCTGTAAATAAGGAATCCAAGTTCACAATGAAGAGTATTGCTTTCGATCAGCGTGTTTCTTTGTTCAGGTCTGTTATCATTGACGAATCTCATAAATGCAAATCAAGTAAGACACAGCAAGGAAAGTTTGTAGAAGGCATCTGCAAAGGAAAACGTTATGTATTCGCATTGACCGGTACTCCTGTAGTCAACAATAATACAGACTTGATACAACAGTTGAAAATATTAGGTCGATTAGAGGACTTTGGAGGTTATAGCCGGTATGTTGAAAGGTATTGTGATGGTCCCAAACAGGCATCCAACGTTAAAGAGCTAAATTGGCGACTATGGAATACTTGCTTTTTTCGTCGTGAGAAGTCAAAGGTGCTTACACAACTTCCGGACAAGACCCGTCAATACTTGACAGTTGATATCACTACCACCAAAGAGTATAAGGCTGCCGAAGCTGATATGGTAAAATACTTGAAGAAGTACAAGAATGCTTCGGACGAACAAGTGCAGAAATCAATGAATGGTGCCGTCATGGTGCAGATGCAGCTTTTAAAACAGATATCCGCCAGAGGTAAAATCAAGGCTGTTTGTGAATTTGTCCATGATGTTATCGACGGTGGTGAGAAGCTGATACTTTTCGGTTACTTGAAAGAAGTTGTAGCAGAACTGAAAAAGGAATTTCCTAAAGCTGTAACTGTAACAGGTTCCGATAATGTCAACCAAAAGCAATATGCCGTTGACTCTTTCCAAAATAATCCGGATTGTAAACTGATTATTCTGAACTTCAAATCGGGCGGTACCGGGCTTACTTTGACGGCTGCCAGTCGAGTAGCATTTATTGAATTCCCATGGACGTTCAGTGATTGCGAACAGGCAGAAGATCGGGCGCACCGTAACGGTCAGAAGAACAACGTTAACTGCTATTACTTCTTAGGTAAGGATACTATCGACAAGTATATGTATGATGTGATTCAAACAAAGAAGAACATTGCCAACGGTGTTACCGGTACGGACGATCAAGTAGAAGAGAATATGGTGAATCTTGCAATGGACTTGTTTAGGGATAAATTATGAAGCTGTTTAGATTAGTTATAAATGGGCAGAAAACTCATATTCAGGAATACAAGAAAGAAATGTTGTTCGGTCCTGAATGGGAAACCTTAATATCCTTTGTCGGTTGCAGGAACAGGTGTAAACAAATCGTTGACCTTCTAAATGAATGTGCTACGATTTCAAAAAACAAGCAGAAAAATGACTGAAGAAGATATTCGTAAATTGGAGGTGAAATATTCTGAAACTAAGATACAACACATTTGTGTAACTTGGTTCAGAGAAACGTTTCCCAATGTAGGCCCTTTACTCTTTGCTATACCAAACGGCGGCGTCAGAACAAAGAAAAGCGGTGCTATGCGCAAATATGAAGGTGCCATCGCTGGTGTTGCTGACTTGATTCTGCTTTTTCCTCGCGGTGGTAAGAGCAGTCTTTGCATAGAGATGAAAACTCCACATGTAAAAGGTAAACGTGCTGGAACGCAGTCTGATGAGCAAAAAGAGTGGCAGGCATTGGTAGAGAAATATGGTAGTGTATATGTCGTTTGTCATGGGTTGATTGAGTTCATTAATAGCATTTGCTATTATCTGAAAGCTGATCCTCAGCCTTATATAAACAATGTCTTACGGAATTATTATAAATTGATATGACTTATATTGAACTTATCAATAGGTTTTGGGAACTTGACGAAAGCTGGCAATTTTCCTGCTGTGAAACGAGGCTTTATTTTTACTTGCTAAAAATTGCGAATCGTTTAGGCTGGGAGGATAACTGGACACGTAGTGATACAAAGGTGTCATCTGACGTGGGAGTGTCTGTAAAAGTATTCAAGTCCGCCCGAAATAGATTAGTTCAAGCAGGTCTTATTGAATGTAAACAAGGCAATGGAAGAGGCAATAAATCAACGTATTCTATCAAAGGTGTACAAAAAGGTATGCAAAATATACCACCTTTACGGCATCCTTTAGGGATACCTTTAGGGTACCCTTTAGGTACACCTTTTCAAGAAAGTTCCCCCATACCCCCTAAAGAAGAATATAAGACAGAGACAAAGACAAAGAAAGAACCCCCTAAAGGGGGTAAGAAAGAAAGTAGCTCTGGCGAGCTTTTCCCATCCTCTAAACCGGAGAAACCTAAAAGAGTCGCAAAAGAATTTATTGCTCCTACGCTTGATGAGGTTATTCAACACTTCATCAAGCAAAATGCTCCGGAACGGTTAGATGATTGGCAAGAGCAAGCAGAAATATTCTTCAATCACTTTGACTCGATAGGGTGGAAGAATGCCAATGGAGTGAAAATAGAGCGGTGGGATTCCAAAGCAAACCTTTGGATACTGGATCGTATTCGTGAAAATCGAAAAAATGAATTAGACCATGACGGAAGAGGAAAAGAATTTATCAAGCAAACTTCAAAATTTGATGGAGAAGGAAGCCGGAAAGCGCAAGCTGACGCTCCAACAGATAGAGAATCTGATACAAAGGCACAAGGAAAGTATTCAGGACGTTTCTGAATATGACTTAACTGACACGCAAGAGTATTACAGCCATTGGAATTTAATATCTAACCTTGGTACAGATTATACAGAACGGGAGTTTAGAAAATTTGATGTTGATGAAAACAACTCTAAACTAATTCAGTTTCTTCTGTACTACTTCAACGGATGCCGGTATGCTCAAAATGTGTTTCCGGAAGAGAATTACAAAGTTCATAAGAATCTTTTGCTCGTTGGTGAACCAGGTACCGGGAAAACAATGTTGATGCAGATTTTTGCAGATTATTTGAAACTCACTTGTAACCCCAATGCTTTTGAAAACTTGTCTGTTACTCAAATGATGAATTATTATAAAATTCACGGGCATATTGACTTGTACACTTACAATGAGAATCAATCTAAAGGGTTTAAACCAAATCCCTTTAATATCTGCTTGAATGATATCGGTCTGGAAACGGAAAATCAAAAATCGTATGGTACCAGCCTCGATTCGGTTATTGATGAATTTCTTTATGCCCGGTATGAGATTTTTCAACAATACGGCAAGAAGTATCATATAACATCGAATCTTGGCATAGCCGAATTTAAGAAACGTTTCGGGCCAAGATTAGTGGATCGCTTTAAAACGTTTAATGTTCTCCCTCTATGTGGTGAGAGCCGTAGAATATAGCTACTATGAAAGTTGTAATTTACTGGGTTACTAAAGATCCGGATAAAATTGTTCGTATCAGAGAGCGTTTCGGCATTGGAACTTATCGAAGTGTGAACGGTGAAACTCCTGCTGAAATACGAGAAGAAGATATGGAACTTCTTCGGGAAACTGAAAGAAGAGGATTTATTCAAATACGTAATAAACCTCAATAAAAATGGCGTTAAAATGGCGAAGTTTCTGTTTGCTAAACTTGTCATTTTATGATAACTTTACTGATGTAATAAACTAAAAGTCAAACCAATATAATTAAATTATGGAAGTACAAAACATTAGAATTGACCTTATCAGTCCTTCTCCTTTGAATCCGAGAAAGACGTTTGATGAAGCAGCTCTTCAAGAGCTTGCAAGCAACATTGAAAAGCAAGGTTTATTGCAACCTATCACTGTCAGAGTTGCTAAATCCGAGGAGATGACTAACCTAGAAACCGGAGATGTTACCCCACTACCTTACACATACGAAATTGTTTGCGGTGAGCGTCGTTTCCGGGCTGTGTCACTTTTGAAAGCAAAGGAAGATGAAGCGAATGTTGCAAAAATCAAAGCCCATCGAAAAAAGTCGGAAAAATTTCAGACAATATCCTGCATTGTCAGAGAAATGACAGATGATGAGGCTTTTGAAGCGATGATTACCGAGAATCTTCAAAGAAAAGATGTTGATCCCATCGAAGAAGCTTTTGCCTTTGCGCAGTTGGCTGAAAAAGGACGAACTTTGGAAGATATTGCTCTTAAAATAGGAAAGTCTACCCGGTTTGTTTTTGACCGTATTAAGTTGAATTCTCTTATTCCTGAACTAAAAGAGCGGGTAAGAAATGGAGATATACCATTGTCCGGTGCTATGATTCTTTCTAAATTGGATGAAGATACTCAAAAAGAGTTTCATGAGGAGGAGGAAGAACAATGTACTACTGCTATGATTCGAGAATTTGTGAGTAATTCTTTCATGGAGCTTGGTAACGCACCTTGGATTAAAGATGATTCCGATAATTGGGAAAATACTGATATTAAATCATGTTCTCAATGTGAGAATAATACGTGTAATCATGGTTGTTTGTTCTATGAAATGAATAGTAAGGATGCTAGATGTATCAATGCTGCTTGCTATGAGAAAAAACAGATTGCTTATGTGACGCGGAAAATTCAACTAGAATATGAACATCTTGTTAAAGTTGGCGAACCTCTTTCATTTGGAAAAACAGTAATTATCGCTAGACGTCCCGATACATATTGGGGAGAAGATAGAAAGGTTTTCTATGAAAAAACTTTGGAAGCTGTTAAACAACTTGGATTTGAAATAGTTGATCCTGATGAAATCTTTAGATGTAAGTGCTGGTATTCAGAAGATGATGAACGCACTTTGAAAATGCTTGAAGATGGAGAAGTTTATCGTTGTCTTTCATTTTTTGGACATTATTCTCCCGAATTTAACGTTAGTTTCTATTATGTTAGAAAAGAAACGGCTTCCTCTACTTCCGCCGTTGCCGATCTAAAAGAGATAGAAAGGGAAAAAATAAACGCCCAATTAAAAAGAGCGAAGGATATAGTCAAGGAGAAGTCTGCTGAAGAAATGCGCAAGTGGGCGCAAGAGAAAACATATTATCAGAGAACAAAAGAATTCTCTGAAAATGAACAACTTGTTTTTGATGTGCTGGTTCTTAGCGGTTGTAGCAGTACTTATCTTGAAAAACTGAATTTAAAAAAATGGAATGGTGAGAGTGATTTTGTAAATTATGTCAAGAACAACCAAGCTGACCGACACCAATGGTATAGAGCCTTTATTGCTGAATGCTTATCATCGAATAATGTGAATTTCTACTCCTATTTGCAAAAGTGTCAGAAAATCCTTTTTGCAGAACAATATCCGGATGATTTCAAAGCGCTCTCTAAGAAACTTGCGGATTCATATGATAAGAAAGAAAAGAAGCTCAAAGAAAGACTGAAAGAGCTAAATAACGATAATATAGAGGAAGCCTAACGGTTTCCTCTCTTTCTTGATATGCTTATGAGAACTTGGACTAATGAGCAACTCGCTATACTTGATAGCGAGTATCCAACTGCTAATTTAAAAGAGCTTGCTGGTCGCCTGGACAAAACACCTGAGGCTGTGAAGGCAAAAGCCTTAATACGTAAATTAAAACGTTCGCCAGACGTGAGGGTTTGGAGTCCGGTTAAAAGACAAAAGCTAATAGCTCTTTATCCCGATCATACCAATCTTGAAATAGCTTCGATGCTTGGTTCAACTGAAAGTGCGGTTGCTGGTATGGCTTTCAAACTAAAATTGAGAAAATCTGCAAAGTTCTTATTTGAACATTCCTCAAAGGGTTTCTTCCCCAAAGGGCACCAACCAATGAATAAAGGACGCAAGCAAACGGAATACATGTCTGATGCTCAAATTGAAAAAACGAAAGCTACACGTTTCAAAAAGGGATGTATCCCAAAGAACCATAAAGAAGTTGGATATGAACGTATAACCCGTGATGGTTACATTGAAGTGAAAACTGCTGAACCGAATGTCTTTGAGCTTAAACACCGGCTTGTATGGATTGAGCATAATGGTGAAATACCTCCTGGGTACAATATTCAGTTCAAAGATGGAAATAAGCAGAATATTTGTATAGATAACTTATACATGATTAGTCGTTCTGAACAAATGAAAACCCAAAATTCAATGTATGCCCGGTACCCGGAAGATGTTCAGTATCTCATCAAGCTAAAAGGAGCTTTGAGTAGACAGATTAATAAAGCAACAAAAAATGAATCATGATTGATGGAGCAATAGATAGATTGAAAGAAATGGTTAATAAACCGTTCCTTTATCAGAATGAAGAAGTAGTAATTCTCAATTACTGTGACGGTACCGGTGATGATGGTACCGAAGTTGAGATATACTTGAATAATGGCAAAGTGTTAGTGTTTAGTATGTTTGATTTGGCTTCCAAGTTGAACCGTTTCCGACCAATAACAAATACAGTTGTCGTGTTGGCAAATGAACGGTTGAATAAGGTGTCTACAGTGAACCCTACCATTTTACAAGATTTGAGAAATTTGGTTCTTCAACAAATAAAGGATGTGAAAGAAGATCCTAGTAAAGTGAGCCAAGCAAAACAAGTTTTCCAAGGGGTTAATACCGTAATCAATCTTGCTAAGACAGAATTAGAGTACAGGAAATATTTAGATACAACAGACCCCTCAAAATAAATAATTAGTATGCTGATAGATAAAGAATATGTTCATTGGTTTCGCATCAGAGACCAACCTAATAGAATCGTGTGAGATTATTCATAGTCTAACAATTTAACCCGATCGATATGATAACATTGAATAGGTTTGCCCAGAGATGCTTGAATATCATGAGGAAGCGCTTTAAGATGAATGAGCATAGCTCAAGAAAAGCGTTTAGCATAAGAATTGAAGCCGTTTGGAGAAAATTCGATATTGCTTCTAAATATAGGAGTGATAATCTTCCTAAATATTCGGAAGATGAAGAATT
Source organism: Bacteroides sp. 1001302B_160321_D4 (assembly GCF_015667765.1). Lineage (NCBI taxonomy): Bacteria > Pseudomonadati > Bacteroidota > Bacteroidia > Bacteroidales > Bacteroidaceae > Bacteroides > Bacteroides sp. 1001302B_160321_D4. The sequence continues at coordinate 14,459 of NZ_JADPLO010000077.1, forward strand.
GGCAGCCGAGATGATAATTTACCTTGTTGCCTATTTAAAAAGATTTGGTTGTGAGGACATTGAACAGCTTATCAAAGATAAGATAGAGTTCGATGATAGAAAAAATGATTAGGTGTTGTTACTGACTGTTTGTGTTGTTGATTTTGTGTTGTTGATTTTAATATAGTTAGTTATGACAGAGATTATTCAAGTCTGCCTACTTGATTTTAATAAGGGGCAGCTCACGGGATTGCCGAAAAATCCACGTTTTTTTCGTGATTACCGCTTTGAAGCGATGAAGAAAAGCATTCAGGATTCGCCAGAGATGCTTGAGCTTCGAGAACTTATAGTTTTTCCCTACAATGATGGCAGATATATTGTTGTTTGTGGTAATTTACGTTTGCGGGCTTGCAAGGAGTTAGGTTATAAAGAGTTGCCTTGTAAAATTCTGGCACCTGATACCCCCGTTAAGAAGTTGAGGGAATATGCCACTAAAGATAATGTCAATTTTGGTGAGAATGATTTGGACGTTATGGAAAACGAGTGGAATAAGGCGGAACTCCAAGACTGGGGCATCGAATTTGCCCCGGAGAGGAAAGAGGATGAATTTAAAGAGCGCTTCGATGCCATCACGGATGATACAGCCATTTATCCTCTCATTCCAAAGTATGACGAAAAACATGAGTTGTTTATCATCACCTCAAGTAATGAGGTAGATAGCAACTGGCTTCGTGAAAGGCTGGACATGCAGCACATGAAGTCGTACAAGACCGGGAAAATAAGTAAATCCAATGTAATTGATATAAAAGACGTTCGCCATGCCCTGCAAGATAGTAATACCAAGTCATAAACGCCATGACCGGGTGTTCGCTAAAAAGTTGGTGAACGATCCTATCATTTGCGTTGCTGAAAGTCAAGCTGACTTATATCAGCAATTTAACCCGGAATGTGAAATTGTTACTCATCCTGACGACGTTATGGGCCTCATCCCGAAACGTAATTGGATGGCAAAGCATTTTGGAGAACTTTTCATGCTTGATGATGATGTCCATGCCTGCAAACCTATTTATGTGGAAAAAGGAGAACCTAGCCGGATAAAGGATAAAGATAAGATAACCAATATCATTCAGTCATTATTTGAGATGGCCAGTATGATGGATGTACATCTGTTTGGCTTCACCGCTCGGATATCGCCGGTAATGTATGATGAATCCGCTTTTCTTTCTCTTTCGAAAATGATAACCGGTTGCAGTTATGGAGTAATCTATAACAAAAACACTTGGTGGAATGAGGAAATACGTTTGAAGGAAGATTTTTGGATTTCTTGTTACATGAAGTACAAAGAACGTAAAGTTTTAACCGATTTGCGGTATAATTTTGAGCAAAAGAACACTTTTGTAAACGCTGGTGGGCTTGCTTCTATAAGGAATCAGGAAGAGGAACGTAAATCTATCCTCTTTATCAAAAAGAATTTTGGTGATAGTATTTTGCTAAAGAGTGCAACCACTAATGGGAAAGACAAAACAAAGCAGCTCGTTCAATATAATATATCATGCAAATTCAAATTCTAATAGTCTGTAAAAAAGGCGTTTAAATGGCGTCCATTCTGTTTGTCATATTCGCCTTTTTTAGCTAATTTTACTGATGTAATAAACTAAAAGTCAAACCATTAAATTAGAATTATGATTATAAGAACAGTTTGCGGATATGATTTCTTTGAGGTGAGTTCTGCAATGCAGAAAGCCATTAGGCGAGCCGACACCGGGGTAGCCGGCTTTTTTGCATTGGAACTTTGGGCGAGTGGGTACCGCGACTATGTGTGGAAGCGTCTGTTTACCATTAGTGCTGAAGATTGCTATGGAATCATTACTAAAGAGATAGAAGCATTGTGGCAGGGGCATGAGCTGGTAAACAAGACTGCTACTGAACCCAAAGGGAGGATATTTGTGAGTAAAGCTGTTATTCTCCTTTGTGAATGTAGAAAGAATCGTGATGCGGATCATTTGCAAAACTTCATCTATGATAGAAAGGATATTGATATAGAAAAGTGGATAAATGATGTCAGGCGTTACCCTATTCCTATCCCAGATTACACTTTCGATGTACATACACGAAAGGGTAAAAAACATGGGAGAACCAAAGAAGAATTCTTTCAGGAAGAATACAAGGCGTTACAACCTCGTGTTCCTGGTTTATTCGATGATTTGGTTCAACCCAGTCAACCAAAGTTATTTAATGATGAAACCACGGCTAAGTAGCTGTGGTTTCTCATATTTCATATAAGTCAAACCAATTTAATTAAAAAAATGAACACGTATTACAAATTTGCGCCAAATGTATTTTTGGCAAAGTGTGATGAGAAGCACGAAAAAGGTGAAACTATTGAAGTTACCACCAAGTATGGTAAGGAGAACGAAAGTATAGTATTTAACCTAATCTTCGAAAAAGATGGGTTTTACTATTATTCCATCGTTAGAGCTGACGGCTTTAATGTTCAAGAATGGGCTAAGCAAAGAGCGGAACGCAGGCATGAATGGGCGTCATCGGCTGTACAAAAAAGTAATGAGTATTTTCAGAAATCAAATAAGCATCGTGATTTCCTTTCTTTGGGTGAGCCTATCAAAGTTGGACACCATAGCGAACGAGGACATCGCAAAATGATAGATGATGCCTGGAATAACATGGGGAAAAGCGTTGAGCTTAGTGATAAGGCTGCCGAACATGAAAGAGTTGCGAAGTATTGGGAAAAAAGGGCTAATACGATAAACTTGTCCATGCCGGAAAGTATAGATTTCTACGAACATAAGTTGGAACAAGCAAAAGAATATCATGAAGGATTGAAGTCCGGCAAATATCCACGTAGCCACTCTTACACTCTCACTTATGCAAAAAAAGAAGTGAATGAGTTGCAAAAGAAATACGAACTTGCAATAAAACTGTGGGGCGATGTTTACTAATCTGTAGTATCTCAAATAATTTACTATGAGAGAATTATCTAAAGAAATCTCATTACAAAGGGTAATGAGGGCTTCAGGTCGTGTACCTGTACAATGCTCATGCAGTGTTTGTAAACAACAATGTCATACGCCATGTTTAGGTACTCCTGATGATATTGAACGAATTATTGATGCAGGTTATGCCGACAGGTTAGCGCTGACGAACTGGGCTGCTGGTATATTCTTAGGGGTTATTAATATTGCTATTCCGATGATTCAGCCCGTTGCTGGTAAGGAGTATTGTGCTTTTTTCGAGAATGGACTGTGTATCTTACATGATAAGGGTTTGAAGCCCACTGAAGGACGTTTGTCTCATCACACTGTCAGGAAGGATAACTTCAATCCTACTATGAGTATTGCTTGGAACGTTGCAAAAGAATGGCTGATGCCGGAGAATGAGGATGTACTTTCTCGTGTAGTAAATAAATTCTTGAATGCAAGGAAGCCATGAATGTGTGTCAATCAATACCTCGTAGAGATTGTAAGGTGTTTGCTAAATGTGGAGCAAAATCCTTATCACATTGCCGGCGGCACCGCGAAACTGATGAGAAGTGTAAAAGTTGTACTCTAATTCATCGTAAGCCGCGTAATCGGATTATAGATGATTCAGGACGTGAAATGAAAAGATGTACCCATTGCGGAAATTACTTCTACTTGAACCGGTTCTACAATCGTATAGTGGTGAGAAAAGGTAAGGAATATCATTTGTTGACTTCCTGGTGCCGTATGTGTATGTCACAGATTAATAATCAGAGGGCAAAGAAGAAAAAGTGATTTGTCTATTAAATTTTTTGTATGAAATATTATGCTTCAGTCAGCTTTGGAAAGGATTCCTTGGCAATGCTTTTCATGCTAATAGAAAAAGGATATCAGTTGGATGAAGTCGTTTTCTATGATACAGGTATGGAATTTCAGGCAATCTATAACACTCGTGATGCTGTTCTTCCAATTCTTAAAAAACTTGGCATTAAATATACCGAACTGCATCCGGAGCAACCTTTTCTTTGGACAATGTTTGAAAGGCCGGTTAAGAAAAGAGGGACCAATATTATTCATAAAAAGGGATATAGTTGGTGTGGGGGAACATGCCGGTGGGGAACGAGTGAAAAACTTCGTGCATTGAAAGCTCACACAAAAGACGGAATTGATTATGTCGGTATTGCTGCCGATGAGACCCATCGCTTTGAAAAGGAAAATCGACCTAATCGGGTTTTACCACTTCGTGATTGGGGTATTACTGAAGCAGATGCACTCCAGTATTGTTACACAAAAGGTTTTGTTTGGCATGAGGATGGAGTAAGGCTATATGAGCTACTTGATCGTGTGAGTTGCTGGTGTTGTGGAAATAAGAACTTGAAGGAGTTGAAGAATATGTATTTGTATCTTCCATGGTATTGGAAAAAGTTGAAAGAACTTCAGTTAAATACTGATAGACCTTATCGGCGTAATAGTGGAGAAACCATTTTTGATTTAGAGGAAAGATTTAAACGTGAAATGCAATAGAAAGAGTTATTATGATTCCCATATGTGTAAATGGAAAAGATTATTATAATCGAGAAGAAGCACTTGCTGCCTGGTTCGAGGAATGGTTAATGAAACAAGACTTTGAGCAAGACCTTATTGACCGGGAGAAAGAGCTTGAATATCGAAGAACCCATCCAGATTGGGATATTCCCTACGTAATGTATGGAGTTCGTAAAAAACACAAGTCTATTAAGAAGAATGAAATAGCTGTGTTTTATGACTTGTTACCGAGACAAAAGCGTGCTCGTACTGCTGAAACACATTGGTATAAAGTATTGTACAAGAGAAAGGCCACTCCTGAAGAAGTTGAGTCACTCAAGGCTGGGGAATATACCCGTAGATATTTGGTATATTCCTTGTTTATTGAGAAGAGGATGACTCTTGACAAGGCTTTGTCCCTTATAGTTGCCGATGACAAGTTGTTAGGCATTACTGATAATACCATCTCTGAAATTGTAACAGCCTTTGAGACTTTCTTTAACCGTAAATTTAGAATTTATAAACCTGAGTTTACAACTCAACTTAATTTATTTACGTAATATGAAAACAACAATTATTGCATGTGTGCTTTTGTTCGTGTTCCTGCTATATGTAGGACACTTTTCTATAACAATCAAGCCGTTCACAGTCCAACTTCCATACTGGCATCGTTCGCTCGGACTGTTTTTGTTGATCCTCTCTTTTATAGTATATAATGCCGGTGAACATGCAAAAGGCTACGTCGATGGACTAAAAGAAGGGGAAAGAAAAGTACTTGAATTGCTGAAGAAAAAGACTGAATAAAATGGCGTTAAAAAGGCGGAGTTTCTGTTTGTTAAACTTGTCAATAATGATTACCTTTATAGATGTAAAGCATTAAAAGTCAATCAATATGAAGAGGAATGAAAAAATAAAAAAATTAGAAAGACTAGGTATTTTCAATCAATGGAAATATAATACAGAAAGAGCAAATGAGACATTTAATATTGAGTGTCCTGACTTCTCAATGACAAATGAAGAACGGATGAACAATTTGTTAGATGTTGATTGCTGCTTTCATCGGTTTCTAGCTATTTCATTCCCTTTTTATAATACTCCTGAAGGTGCTGTTTTTTGGGAGAATATTGCAAAAAAATAATCGAACTTAATTGAATTGAAATTATGAGTAAAAAAGATTTGATAGAGCAGAACATCACAAGAGTTCAAGAATATGTGAGGGAACTTATTGAAGATGCAAAGTGGAATAATGGTGTTTCGGAAACTCTTGAATCTACTTCAATAATTGTAGGTAATAGTGATGATATCTATGATTTTGCAATTTTATTTGCTTCTAATAGTGAATGTGTTTATTGTGAATTCATAAATGGTAAAATAGAGTACATTGATTGTGAACTAGATTGTGAAATATGCCAATTTGAAGGAAGACTAATTTTTCAATATATAAACGGAAGTTTTCATAATCCTACTAGTCAAATTATCGAACTGTCAAAATTGCTGATGAAAGGCGAATTAAAAGACACAAAAAGTATCTTTTGTTCTATGGTACTTCGATTAATGGATACTGAAGAATACAGTAACAATTATTGCAAATCTTTGGATTTAGTTCTGAGGCTGTTTCCTGAAATAGATGGAGAATTATTAGAAAAGGAATTGGATAGATATATTTAAGCATTACAAGGATGAGTAAAATGAATTTAAATGAATTAAGAGACAAAGCATATAAAACAGCTTGTGAACATGGGTTTCACGATCAAGAGCTAAGTAACAATCATTTTCTTTGCCTTGTGATTTCTGAACTGATGGAAGCTGTGGAAGCAGATAGAAAAGGAAGGCGTGCTAATGTTGATCGGTATAATAAGAAGATTGCTAACAGCCGCATTTGTCAAGGATTGGATTCTGACATTCCCAAAGAGCGCGGTTACGAAGTTGCATATAACGAAACCATTAAAGGTTCAATCGAAGAAGAATTAGCTGATGCTGTTATCCGCTTGCTTGATCTTGCAGGACTTCGAGGAATAAACCTTGAACTTGCCAACGGAGATATTGATGACTGTATTGAAGATATGGCAGAAGCCTGTAAAGACGAAACTTTCACCGAATCAATCTATTCCATCTCTACACTTCCTGTTAGGTATGACGGAATATTTGATTTACCTACAGCCGTGAATGATATGATACTATCAATCTTCGGGCTTGCCAAGCACTTAGATATAGACCTGCTTTGGCACATCGAGCAGAAAATGAAGTATAACGAACTCCGTGAAAAGATGCACGGGAAGAAGTATTAACTCTCAAATCAAAAAAATGGATGATAAACGAAAACAAATATTGGTAGATTACATATCCTACCTGTATACGACGGGTAGGAGCTATGATAGCATCGGGAAATACATCAAATATGTGACTGATTTTCTTGAAAATTCCGAAGAAATCAATCGTCGTGGTTATTATAAATATAAACATAAAAATGCTGATGCTATGGTGCGCCATTCGTTTATGTGTGAGGCTGTTTGTGATTTATTGTCTTATCTTAAAATCGGATATGGCCGACGGGAAAAGGCTGTAAAGCCTTTGGAGAAACTTGAGGTTATTTCAGAGAAGAATAAGAAACTGCTTAATGATTTTATAATATGGTTGACTGATAACAATGATTATTCCTCTCACACAATTGATGTCTATTATACCTCGTTGAGAAAATATTTTGAATACGCCAATGAACTAAATATGGATAATTGCAGACGATTTATAAAAAGCCTTGAAGAGGAAAAACTTTCTCCAGCTACCATTCGATTACGTATTACAGCCATTGAGAAGTTCTCCAAATGGGTGAAGAAACCTATTGAACTGAAACGACCTAGAATGAAACGCAAGTTGGATGTAAACAATGTGCCGACAGAAGAGGAATATAATAGGTTACTGGAGTATCTGAAAACAAAACTCAACAAGGATTACTATTTCTTCATTAAGGTATTGGGTACTACAGGAGCTCGGCTCTCGGAGTTTCAGCAATTCACGTGGGAGGATATAGTGATCGGTGAAGTTGTTTTGAAAGGGAAAGGGAATAAGTATCGGCGTTTCTTTTTCCAAAAGCAATTGCAGAGGGAAGTGAAGGACTATATAAAGGAGACAGGCAAGTCCGGTACTCTTGCTGTTGGGAGATTCGGGCCGTTGACTCAAAGAGGTCTTTCACAGCATCTGAAAGCATGGGGTAAACATTGTGGTATCGATTCGAAAAAAATGCACGCTCACGCCTTCCGGCACTTCTTTGCTAAAATGTTCCTGAAGAAAACCAAAGATGTAATTCAATTAGCAGACCTTCTTGGTCATGGTAGTGTAGATACAACAAGAATTTATTTACAAAAAAGTTATGATGAACAACAAAGAGACTTTAATAAAAATGTTACGTGGTAGTGTAGCCCAGCTCAATGAATTGTCGGATATGACTGAAGGCATAGATGTTTATGACGCTGCCGGATATGTTGATACTGAATTTCTTATGGAAGCGCTTTCCTGTGTTAATACTTTTATGGATGCGAGTAATATGGTTATTACGAAAATATCCTCACTGTTAGCGCCGGACGCTCCGGTTGATGAAAGGAAGAGCCAGGCTGATGAAGGTAAGAAATGGAATGTGGAAGAGATACTGAAGCATTGTACTCTTGAGGATAGTGTTCTTAAACTTCCGAAAGTACAATTCAATAAGAAATCCTATGCTGAAGCAAAGAAATGGATAGAAGAAGCTGGCGGCTCATGGCAGGGAGGTAAGATACAGGGATTCACATTCCCTTTTAATCCGGAACGTGTGTTCTCCATCTTGAAAGAAGGTAAGCGATGCGATTTGCAAAAAGATTTTCAGTTCTTTGAAACACCTGCTGATATTGCAGACTGGCTGGTAATGCTTGCCGGTGGAATTCACGAAACAGATACCGTACTTGAACCAAGTGCCGGACGTGGTGCTCTGATAAAAGCGATTCATCGGTCGTGCCCGTCAGTAACAGTTGAATGCTATGAACTGATGCCGGAAAACAGGGAGTTCCTTCATACACTTGATAACGTAATATTGCTTGATGAAGATTTTACGAAAGACAGTGTAGGGCATTACACTAAGATTATTGCTAATCCTCCATTTTCCGGTAATCAGGATATTGACCATGTAAGACTTATGTATGAACGCTTGGAAGAAGGTGGAATTCTTGCGGCTATAACCAGCCGGCATTGGAAATTTGCGTCTGAAAAGAAATGTGTTGAGTTCCGGGAATGGCTGGAAGAAGTTCATGGAGAAGTTTTTGAAATTGGAGCCGGTGAATTCAGGGAAAGTGGAACGACTGTTAGTACTATGGCAGTTGTAATAAAAAAGTAATTCAAAACAATATAGAAATGAATAAAAAAGGAAGCGGGAAAAACCCGCTCCCTCCAAAAAATTATTTTTCAACCCTGCCAAGATAAACGTTTTGAACGTCTCCATAATAGTTTATATTGGTGATGTTGTATATTATTGCCGGGGTTGTTTTCTGATATTTTTTGGAAATATAATTTGATAATAAATTTGAAATAACCCCAGCTGCTATAGTTAATAGTAGTGGTGTCATATTTTTATCAATATTTAATTTGACAATAATCGTACTTGGAAGGATTTGAACCTACATATCCATTTGTCAGATGGAGCTTATCCATTCGGCCACAAGTACAACAACGATGCAAAAATAATAATTTTAAAATAAAACTTATAGTGTATGGCAAAGATTTATGTAGCAAGTAGTTGGAGAAACTCATATCAACAGGATGTTGTATCGTTTCTCAGAAATAAAGGTCACGAAGTATATGACTTTAGGAATCCCCCTCATGGCAATGGTGGTTTTCAATGGTCTGATATAGATCCTAATTGGCAGCAATGGACAACAGAACAATACAGAGAAGCTCTCAATCATCCGATTGCACAAAAAGGATTTAATTCTGATTTCAATGGTATGCAATGGGCTGATGTGTGCGTAATGGTTCTTCCTTGTGGTCGGTCAGCCAATACAGAAGCCGGATGGATGAAAGGTGCAGGCAAAAAGGTGATGGTTTATTCTCCGGAAAAAGAAGAACCAGAACTTATGTATAAGATATACGATTTTGTGAGTGATAGCATATTTCGTATCAATGATGAGATAATTGGAGTATAACAGAATAGAAATGAGTAAAAGTATAGTCGTAAAAAAAGCCTGCTAATTATTAATCAGCAGGCACAACTTCCAGAAAGCTGTTTAATCAAGATATTTATCTATCATCTTATTAATCTGATGGACAGCTACACCGCCAATGATTGTTATCAAAAGGAGTATTATATATTCCATTTGTTAGGATTTTATAAGTTTGCAAACTAACCTATCTTGATGACAAAGCGTAAATCTCCCACACGGAGACTTCTAACCACCTCTTCTGTTTATCTTGATAATAGCCATTCTAGTGAAAGAAAGTAGAAACCCTAGAAGTGCAGCGCAAAAGTAAGAATTATATAATTAAAAAAGTAATGAATATTGGAATATTAGCAGTCGATAGCAATTATCCTAATCTAGCTTTGATGAAGATAAGTAGCTATCACAAGGCAATAGGTGATAATGTAGAATGGTATAATCCCCTTTGTTCTTATGATAAGGTTTACATTGCAAAAGTATTTAGCTTTACGCCCGATTACGGCTATTACATCAATGCCGATCAAGTCGAGAAAGGCGGTACAGGGTATGACATAAAAAAGGTTCTTCTACCGGAAATTGATAGAATGATTCCTGATTACGATCTGTATAATGTTGATAAGAATTTGGCTTATGGCTTTTTGACAAGGGGCTGTCCTAATCGTTGTAAATGGTGCGTTGTACCTGCCAAAGAAGGAAACATCACTCCTTACATGGATATTGCGGAAGTATCTGCTGGACGAAAAAATGTGATTCTTATGGATAACAACGTACTTGCATCTGAGTACGGGTTACAGCAGATTGAAAAAATAATCTCCATGGGCGTGCGGGTTGACTTTAATCAGGGATTAGATGCCCGGCTGGTAACGGATGATATAGCCCGGTTGCTTGCAAAGGTGAAATGGATAAAGCGTATACGATTCGGTTGTGATACACCGGGACAAATCGCGGAATGTGAACGGGCTACGGCTTTGATTGATAAGTATGGTTATAAGGGCGAATACTTTTTCTACTGTATATTATTGAATGACTTTAAGGAAGCATTTACCCGCGTTAATCATTGGAGAACAAAAGGCGGGCGGTTCTTACCACATTGCCAGCCTTACCGGGACTTAAATAATCCTCATCAAATTATTCCTCAATGGCAAA
>NZ_JADPLO010000078.1:0-24267 GCF_015667765.1 Bacteroides sp. 1001302B_160321_D4
ACAAATTTATCTGCCACGCTTGGTATTATTAAGATAAATTTTCCACTCTCTTATCTTGCGACTGCAAACTTAGAGCTTTTTCCATCAAATAAAATATATAAAGAGAATAAAAAGTATAAGTAAACGATAGAAACAAAATAAAACGTACCTTTGCGTCTTTTTAGACCAACATTTTTTAACACTAATCAAATAACACTTAAAATCATGAGAAAAAAGACATTTTTTCCGAAGGCTTCGTTTACCAGAACAAACAGGCTGTAACACTCGAAAAGGGAGAATTTCCCCAAGTATCCCAGTTTATCACGCAAATGCTTGGCACTGTCAACAACCTGTATACCAACAGAATAGAAGTAAGTCCAGGCGACCGCAAGAAGTATCTCCTTCCCTTTGTCCATCTCTGTTATGACCATGACTCTGTTTTTAACATTAAAAGCCCCAAATACTTTGCAGAGTTGTTGTTTATGACTGTTGATTTCAAGAAATCGGATGATTCGGACGAATCATTAAGCGTGGAAGAGATTGATTGCGAGATACAAAGAATGAAAAGAACGCTTCTTGAGGATTAACACGGAAGAAGCGACTGTTAAAAAACTGCTTTTTGAGTACCAAAAGCAGTTTTTTTATTCTACATGAAAAGCCGTCCTTTGCAGTGTGTTAATATTGACACGACTTACATTCATATCAATAATTAAAATGGAAAATATCTCAATAACGACATACAGGGGATTATCACTCGTATCAGGAAGTATCAGTATCCGGCAAATGTTCGAATTTATCCGGGGAGATGTCTATCGCGACAGAATCCGAAGACTCCGGGAAGCAATGGATGCAGGAGAAACGGTGAAAGCAGACCACATGAAGAAGCAACTGCCCTACTGCACCATCACGGCTACTTACGCCAAGGAAAGGCTGGCTTACAGTCTGGACAAGTATCAGGACATCATCACGCTCGACTGTGACGATATGCCGGCAGAAAAGATCCCGGAATTCCGCCAACTAGTGAACGATTGCCCCGACACGCTAGGCAGCTTCGTCAGCCCCCGGATGCACGGGCTGAAGATCTTCGTCTACCCCACCAGCAATGAAGCGGAAGCCTTACGCACCGAACTGAACGCATTGGGAACCGTAGACTTCCTCACCCTCGAACGCTACCACCACCGCATATACGCCCTGGCAAGCAGCCAATATGAAAAGCTGCTCAATACCAAAGTGGACACCAGCGGAAGCGACCCGGGACGCGGATTCTTCGTGTCGCACGATCCGGACGCCTTCCTCTCTACCGAACGACTGGAAAACATAAAACCGCTGACCGTAAAAGTGACACTGCCCACTGAAGAAGAATGTAAAAACAAGAAACGCAAGAATCCGGGAAAACGATCCCCGCTCCTCCCCGTGCAGGAGAATGTGTCGCCCATCGACCTGCAAGTGCAACTCGACTTCCGCAAGGCGCTGGAGTACACCAAACGCAAAGAACGTCTCGAGATAGGCAACCGGGACAATTTCTTCTATTGTCTCGGCAATCAGTGTTACCACCGCCATATCACGGAAGAGGAAGCCGTCAGTCTGGCACACAGTCATTTCGGCGACCTACCCGACTTCGACCTCGAACTGCCCTTGCACAATGCCTACCAATACACCTCAAAGACCGATCAGGCGGAAGAAGAAAGCCAACAACCGAGAATATGCCAGGTCATCAAATTTATGGACGAACACTACGAAATCAGGAGAAACGTGGTGAAAGAGCAAATCGAGTTCCGGAAAATAATACCTGATCTCCCTAAAACAGAGCAGCCGCCTTTCAGTACACTGCGCACAAAGGATGTCAACACATTCTATATCAACGCACAGATGAAGAAGATATACAGTTCGCAAGCTAATTTGAAAGCACTGGTAGACTCGGACTATGCAAAGCCGTTCAACCCGTTTATCCATTATTTCACCTCACTCCAGACATGGGACGGGAAAACAGACCACATCGGCCAACTGACAAAAACAGTGAAAGCGGCAGACCAGGCCTTTTTTGAAGACAGCTTCCGCCGCTGGCTGGTGGGAATGGTGGCATGTGCCATCAACGACGAAGCGCAAAACCACCAGTTGATGCTGCTCCACGGCGCACAGGGAAAAGGCAAGAGTACTTTTGTTCGCCATCTCCTCCCACCGGAGCTGAAGGATTATTATCGCAACGGCATGATTAGTCCCGACAACAAAGACCATCTCCTGCAAATGTCGTCCTGCCTGCTCATCAATCTGGATGAGTTTGATACGCTCTCTCCCGCACGCATGCAGGAGCTGAAAAGTCTCATCACGCAAGATGTGATGAACGAACGGAAGGTTTACGACATCCAGAATTACACGTTCATCCGCCGCGCATCATTCATCGCCAGCACCAACAACCCGCACTGTCTACCGGACATCGGCGAGAACAGGCGCATCCTGTTCAATACGTTGCTGGAAATAGATTATCACACGCCTGTCAACCATCAGGGGATATATGCACAAGCATACGCACTCTACCGGCAGGGGTTTCAATATTGGTATGAGAACCAGGAGATTACGTTTCTCAACAACCGCAATGAGGCGTTCCGCCAAAAAGATCCGTTAGAGGAGAATCTTTTCTTCTATTTCCGGCCAGCCAGACCGAACGATATTCAGGCGCAATGGTATCCTGCCTCCTACCTGCTGTCGGTATTGAGCATGAACGGGCGCACACAAGCCAACGCACAGATGAAACAAATGCTGGTCACGGTATTGGAAAACAACCATTTCCACTCACGGAAGACCTCCAACAATATCACGGAATATTGGGTGGTGGAGTATTCGGCCGAAGAGCGCAAAGAAAATTCAATACGCCCGCAGCTTCCGGTGCAGACGGGGTTGGAGTTGTAGTTTTCCCGCGAAATGGCAGTTTTCACACGGATAGTCGTTTTTCCACAAAATAGCTTTTTCCTCCAAATAGTCGTTTTTGCACGAAATAACAGATAAACGGATAAATTAGTGGCATTAAACGTGTCACTTTCATCCGTTTTTCCGTATATTTGCTCGATATGAATGATGAATAAAGAAAGGAATCGCAATATGATGAAGCAAATACCATACGGATTGACGGATTTCGGCCGCATCCAAAAAGAAAACTATTATTATGTAGATAAGACGATGTTTATCGAAAAGATAGAAATGCAACCGTCTTATCTGTTCCTGATCCGTCCCCGGCGCTTCGGGAAAAGTCTGACGCTGGCGATGCTGGAGGCTTATTATGACGTTCGGTATGCCGACCAGTTCGACGAATTGTTCGGCCATCTGTATATCGGGCAGCATCCTACGCCGATACATAACCAGTTTCTCATCATGAGATTCAATTTCTCGGAGGTGAGCTCGAATATCAATGAGGTGGAGGAATCTTTCCGGTTGCATTGTTGCGGGAAACTAAGACATTTTCTGCAAAAGTACGAACATATTTTGGGAAAGGAAATCTGGAACGTGCTGAACGAAGAAACGCTCGAAGAACCGGGAGCACTGCTATCCGCCATCAATTCGTATGCCACCCTCAAGGGAGACATCAAAATCTATCTCCTGATTGATGAATACGATAATTTCACGAATACCATTCTTTCTACTTACGGCACGGACTTATATCGAAAAGCGACGCATGGCGAAGGGTATATCCGCAGGTTTTTCAATGTAATCAAAGCCGCCACGACGGGAATGGGTTCTGCCGTCAACCGTTTGTTCATCACAGGAGTAAGCCCGGTGACGATGGACGACGTGACAAGCGGATTCAACATCGGAACGAATATCACCACCGACCCGTGGTTTAACGACCTTGTAGGTTTCAGCGAGAAGGAATTGCGCGAGATGCTGACGTATTATAAGGAACAAGGCGCTCTCCCGATGTCGGTAGACGATGCAGTGACAATGATGAAGCCTAACTATGACAATTATTGCTTCAGTAAAAATAAATTAGCAGATTGTATGTTCAACTCGGACATGGTGCTCTACTGCATGAAGTCATTGATATTGCACGGAGTAAAACCGGACGAGATTGTAGATCCCAATATCCGTACGGACTTTAACAAGCTTGCCTACCTTGTCCGTCTCGACCATGGACTGGGCGAAAACTTCTCCGTCATCAAGGAGATTGCGGAGCAAGGCGAGATAGTGACTGAAATAGTCACCCATTTCTCTGCACTGGAAATGACGGACGTGGGCAACTTCAAATCTCTGCTGTTCTATTTCGGACTGCTTTCTATCAAAGGGGTGGATATGATGGGGCGTCCCCTCCTGCACATTCCCAATCTGGTGGTTCGCGAACAGCTATTCAATTTCCTGATTCAGGGATATGCCCGTCATGACATCTTCAAGCTCGACGTGAACCGTCTGCGCACTCTGTTTGAAAATATGTCCTTCAAAGGAGACTGGAAACCGTTGTTCGAATTTCTAGCAGAGGCCATTCGGGAGCAGAGCCGGATAAGGGAGTACATAGAAGGGGAAGCTCATATCAAAGGATTCCTCCTCGCCTATCTAAGTATGTTCCGCTATTATCAACTATATCCGGAATATGAGATGAATAAGGGTTTTGCCGATTTCTTCTTTAAGCCCAGTCCGGCGGCACCTGTATCTCCACCGTACACGTATCTATTGGAGGTGAAGTATGCGAAAGCAGGAGCGTCGGAGAAAGAGATACGCGCACTTGCCGATGATGCACGGGAACAGTTGATTCGCTATAGCAAGGATGAATGTGTGGCAGAAGCTCGTGAGAAAGGGGGATTGAAACTGGCAACGATCGTATGGCGCAGTTGGGAATTGGTGCTGATGGAAGAGGTATAATAAAGTACTTGTCACATCACAAACACCGATTTAGGTATGCACTCACCTCCACATCTGATATTGGGCTAAATAAATAATCTCATCAGAACAGGTGAATGGAATCCTATCTATAAAAATCAAGCGCGGATTACACGAATTGCACGATTTCTTTAAAATCAGAAACGTGTTATCCGTGTAATTCGCGCCTAAGTTTTATACGATGGCTACGACGTCCAAGACGGGGAATTACTTATCCCCGTACATCTTCGCTCTCAATTCCTTGATGTGATCGGACGTGATATATTCGTCATACTCCATCATCTTGTCGATGATACCGTTCGGTGTCAGTTCGATGATGCGGTTGGCAACCGTCTGGATAAACTCGTGGTCATGAGAAGAGAAAAGGATGTTTCCCCTGTACGTCTTCAGGTTGTTGTTGAATGCCTGGATAGATTCCAAATCCAAATGGTTGGTCGGAGTGTCCAGAATCAGACAGTTTGCATTGCGGAGCTGCATACGGGCAATCATACAACGCATCTTCTCACCTCCGGAGAGTACGCTTACTTTCTTCAACACCTCTTCGCCGGAGAAAAGCATACGGCCGAGGAAACCTTTCATATACACTTCGTTTCCTTCGCCAAACTGGCTCAACCAGTCCACCAGGTTGAGGTCGGTATTGAAGAAATCGGTATTATCCAGCGGCAGGTAAGCAGTGGTGATGGTTACCCCCCAGTTGAAGGTACCGGCATCCGGCTTCATGTTTCCGTTGATGATTTCGAAGAACGCAGTCATCGCACGCGGGTTGCGCGACAGGAATACCACTTTGTCACCTTTCTCTACGTTGAAATTGACGTCGTTGAAAAGCACTACGCCTTCTTCCGTCTTCTTGCTCAATCCGGAAACTTCCAGAATCTGGTTGCCCGGCTCGCGTTCGGGAGTGAAGATAATGCCCGGATACTTACGTGAAGAAGGTTTGATTTCTTCTACGTTCAGTTTCTCCAACATCTTCTTACGGCTCGTGGTCTGCTTGCTCTTCGCTACGTTGGCGCTGAAACGGCGGATAAATTCTTCCAACTCTTTCTTCTTCTCTTCAGCCTTCGCCTTCTGGTTCTGCTGCTGACGGAGAGCCAACTGGCTGGATTCGTACCAGAAACTATAGTTACCGGCAAACATATTGATTTTTCCGTAGTCGATGTCTACGGTGTGCGTACATACAGAATCGAGGAAGTGACGGTCGTGGCTCACTACCAATACGGTATGCTCGAAGTTGGAGAGATACTCTTCCAACCAAGTCACTGTCTCCATATCCAAGTCATTGGTAGGCTCATCGAGCAAGAGGTTGTCCGGATTTCCGTACAATGCCTGCGCCAGCATGACACGCACTTTTTCCTTACCGCTCAACTCACCCATCAATACATAATGCTTATCTTCTTTCACGCCCAGTCCGCTCAACAGCATGGCTGCGTCGCTTTCCGCATTCCATCCGTCCAACTCGGCAAATTTCTCTTCCAACTCGGATACTTTCAGTCCGTCTTCATCTGTGAAATCTTCTTTCGCATACAATTCTTCGCGTTGCTTCATGATGTCCCACAACACAGTATGCCCCATCATCACAGTATCCATAACGGTATAAGAGTCCCACTTAAAGTGGTCCTGGCTCAACACCGAAAGGCGTTCGCCCGGTCCGAGCGCAATGGTACCCGTTGTCGGGTCCAAATCTCCGTAAATCGTACGAAGGAAGGTAGATTTTCCCGCACCGTTAGCACCAATAATACCATAACAATTACCACTCGTAAACTTCAAGTTTACGTCATTAAACAACACTCTTTTACCAAACTGTACCGAAACGTTCGAAACTGTAATCATCTTCTTTATTTACTATTTTACTAGTTACTATTTTACTATTTTGCTAGCTACTATTTTACTATTTCGTTAGTTACTATTTTAGTATTAACTATTTTAGCGTGCAAAGTTAGACATTTAAAATGAATTATGAGCTATCTGATATGTGCCAATCTGACATAAAAGCGTTACCTTTGCTGCGTTTTTTGGCAAAACAGCCAACTTGGCAAAGTTTTTGCAGACAAAATCAATGACATCCGGTCAGCCCGGTATGTTTATTGGCGTTATTCTACCAAGTAAGATAACGTGTGTGTTAAATAGTAAATAGTAACTAGTAAAATAGTAAATACCAAGATGGATCCGAAAGAAAAAAAAGTGAAGGAAGAAGAACTGAACGTTGAGGAAACTCAAAACCATGCGGAAGAACAACCGCAAAACGAACAAGCGGAGGACGCCACTCCCCTGACTCATGAAGAAGAGTTGGAAAAAGAACTGGAAAAGGCCCAAGAGGAGATTGAAGAGCAGAAGGATAAATACCTGCGCTTGTCTGCCGAATTTGACAACTACCGGAAACGCACCATGAAGGAAAAGGCCGAACTGATTCTGAACGGTGGCGAAAAGAGCCTTAGCAGCATTCTTCCGGTGGTGGACGACTTCGAACGTGCCATCAAAACAATGGAAACGGCAACAGATGTCAATGCCGTAAAAGAAGGAGTAGAACTGATTTACAATAAATTTATGGCTGTCCTGGCACAAAACGGTGTGAAAGTCATCGAAACAAAAGACCAACCACTGGACACTGATTACCATGAAGCCATCGCGGTAATCCCCGCACCGTCGGAAGCACAGAAAGGTAAGATTCTGGACTGTGTGCAAACGGGATATACACTGAACGACAAAGTGCTCCGCCACGCTAAAGTGGTAGTAGGAGAATGAGGAGATTTATGAATTATGATTTATGATTTATGGCTGCGCTATTGGTCTGCAGAGTAAATCATAAATCAGAATTCATAAATCATAAATCTTTTCAATCATAAATCAATAAATGGGCATGGCAGAAAAAAGAGACTATTACGAAATATTGGAGGTGACGAAGACAGCCACAGTAGAAGAAATAAAGAAAGCATACCGTAAGAAAGCAATTCAGTATCACCCCGACAAGAATCCGGGCGACAAGGAGGCTGAAGAGAAATTTAAGGAGGCGGCCGAGGCATACGACGTGTTGAGCAATCCGGAGAAGCGTTCGCGTTACGATCAGTTCGGTCATGCGGGAGTGAGCGGTGCGGCAGGCAATGGCGGTCCGTTCGGTGGTTTCGGTGGCGAGGGAATGTCGATGGATGACATCTTCTCTATGTTTGGCGACATCTTTGGTGGCCGCGGCGGCGGTTTCGGGGGAGGCTTCGGAGGATTCAGCGGATTTGGCGGCGGTGGCGGTTCACAGCAACGCCGGTATCGCGGCAGTGACCTCCGTGTGAAAGTGAAGCTGACGTTGAAGGAAATCTCTACCGGAGTAGAAAAGAAATTTAAACTCAAAAAATATGTGCCGTGCGACCAGTGTCATGGCACGGGTGCCGAGGGTGACGGCGGATCGGAGACTTGTCCTACTTGTAAGGGTAGCGGCTCGGTGATCCGTAACCAGCAGACCATTCTGGGCACGATGCAGACTCGCGTCACTTGTTCTACGTGTGGCGGCGAGGGAAAGATTATCAAGAATAAATGTAAGAAGTGTGGTGGCGACGGAATCATTTACGGTGAGGAAGTAGTATCGGTGAATATCCCTGCCGGAGTGGCAGAGGGGATGCAGCTCTCTATGGGCGGCAAAGGAAATGCCGGCAAGCACAACGGTGTGGCAGGCGACTTATTGATCCTCGTTGAGGAAGAACCGCATCAGGACTTGATTCGCGACGAAAATGATTTGATTTATAATCTGTTGCTTAGTTTCCCGACGGCTGCACTGGGCGGTGCTGTGGAAATTCCGACAATCGACGGCAAAGTGAAAGTGAAGATTGATTCGGGTACTCAACCGGGCAAGGTGCTTCGTTTGCGTGGCAAGGGATTGCCGAATGTAAATGGGTACGGTACGGGAGATTTGCTCGTCAATATCAGTATCTATGTGCCGGAAGCTCTCAACAAGGAGGAAAAGAACACGCTCGAAAAGATGGAAGCTTCGGACAATTTCAAACCTAACACGTCGGTAAAAGAGAAGATTTTCAAGAAATTCAAGAGTTTCTTCGATTAATCTTTTTACTATCATATTATCATATATAAGGTATAAGTGGGCTGCAATCTTTTTTGTGGCCCACTTTTTTTATGATATTCTCTAAATAGCCCCCCCTCTCGCACAATCTTTTCATATAGTTTACCTAAATAAGGCGCAATATAGGGCTATCCTAAAAAAAATGGCATATATTTGTATAACAAACAAATAGATCGGCATAAAATAATTATCAACACTTTAAAATTCAAATTATAAAAAACGAATTTATCAAAGAAACATTATTTAGTCGTTCCATAAAAAAACAATAACTGTTTAACTAAACTATATATTTAAAGAATGGCAGAACCTTTTAAAAACATGTTTAACGAGCAATTTTTCGATCTGTTTACGAAAGATTTGAAACTTGTTATCGACGATTTTGATGCTTGCGAGTTTGTATCTCAAGTGATGGACGATGAATGGGAAGGCAGGGAACTTAAACAACGCTGCATGCACATCACAACGGTGCTAAGAAAGTTTTTACCGGCAGATTACAAAGAGGCGATCGCTAAGATACTTGAATTGTTGGATCATATAAAAAAGACACGGCCTGATTTCTCGGTGATAGACGACACGAAGTTTGGTTTGACTTTAGAGTATGGGGGGATTCTGGATAATTATGTCGAACAATATGGACTGGACGATTACGAAACTTCTGTCAAGGCGATAGAGAAAATCACGCAGTTCACAAGTTGCGAGTTTGTGGCTCATTCTTTTATTATCAAATATCCGGATCAGATGATGAAACAGATGTTGGTTTGGTCGAAACACGAACATTGGGGAGTCAGGCGGCTTGCGTCAGAAGGCTGTCGTCCGCGTCTTCCCTGGGCGATGGCGTTGCCGAACCTGAAAGAGAATCCTGCGCCTATCATTCCTATTCTGGAAAATCTAAAAAATGATCCGGCAAGATTTGTGCGATTGAGCGTTGCCAATAATTTGAATGATATTGCGAAAGATAATCCCGAAATCGTTATTGATTTAGTGAAGAAATGGAAGGGAGAATCGAAAGAGGTGGATTGGATTATTAAACACGGTTGCCGGACGCTCTTAAAACAAGGCAATCCGGAAGTGATGGAGTTGTTTGGCTTCAACTCTACTATCAGCAATATCTGTGTGGAGGATTTCCAAATTTCAAGCCCGGAAGTGAAAGTCGGGGATTCGTTGGAGGTTAGTTTTAAACTGTTGAACAAGAACGATCAAACAACCAAGATACGACTCGAATATGGAATCTATTACCAAAAAGCAAATGGAACGTTGACGAAGAAAGTGCATAAAATCAGCGAGAAAGAATATGTCAGGAACTCAACCACGCGAATCACCCGAAAACATTCTTTCCGGGTGGTTACAACGAGGAAGCTCCATCTCGGACTTCATCAAATTGCTATGATTATCAACGGGAATGAATTTGAAAAATATAGTTTTGAGTTGATTGAATAATAACTGCTGTTAATACCCCGGATTCTGCTTCAACTTCGTATTCATCACCCGTATTTTCTCCGGTATAGGGAACACGGTAGTATATCCGTTTCCCTCATCCGGCAATTGCGGACGGCTACTGTAAGCTCTTGTAAACTTCCCGAAGCGAACCAAATCTTGACGTCTCCAACCTTCCCAAGCCAGTTCCAGTTGGCGTTCGGCAAGGATATTCTCTAAAGTGGCAGTGCGAAAGGAGGCATTGACGCGGCTACGGACTTCATTCAGTTCTTCATCTCCACTGGCTCCATTGCGCACTTTCGCTTCACTCTTCATCAACAGAGCATCCGCGTAGCGGAACAATACAATATCATTCTCCATCAACTTACCGTCTTTTGTGGCAGTCGGGTCAACTTCGTACTTCTTCATACGGGCTCCTGCTGTTTGTTCATACGGGGTATCTGTAATATCCAGAGCTACTTTCCAGGGCAGATACTCCAATACGGTGCCATCATCCAGCTTGATGATGTTTCCTTTCAGGTCGCGCACTACTCCCGCAAAATAGCAAATATCAAAGCGGGGATCTTGTTCGGCTGTTTCATAACCGAAGGTTTGGAGGGCTTCAATAGTTGCACTGGGGCCGTTCTCACCGCTTAGGCCGTACGCCTTGGCATGGTTGTAGTGGCGGGAGCGGAATAGATATTGCATTTGATTGGTGTACAAGGTTTTATTCATCGGAATGGTAAAAATATTCTCTATCGATGATTCATTAAAAATGGAGAAATTGGTTTCGTATTTTGGTTCCAATTCATTGTAGCCCATCGCCTTTAGCTGGTCACAGTAGTAGATGACTGTTTCCCACGCATTGAGTTCGTTGCCGTTCACTGTAAACTTTATGTTTTTTCCGTCCGGACGTTGTCCGTCTGTCCAATCATTATCCGTATAGACTTCGGAATTCAGAGCCAGTTTAGCCAATAGGAAAGTGACTACCGGACGGGTGATACGGCCATAATAAGGACCGGACTGGTTACTGTGCGCATCGCTCAACAGAGGAGCCGCTTCCTGCAATTCCTTGAATACAAACTCAAAAACCGTTTTCCGTTCACTCTGGACAACATCTTTCATTGCCACTGAAGAGGATTGAACCAACGGGATGCGTCCGAACAAATCCATCAGATAATAATAATACATGGCTCGCATGGCCTGCACTTCCGCCCGGTATGCCGGAAGTACAGCATCGGAATGGGTTTCGGCAAACTTGTCTATCCGTTCGAGCGATTTGTTGCTTAGCATGACGACTTTGTAAAGATATTCCCATGTAGCTTGGATAGCGTCATTCTCTACTCCCCAATCGTGCAGGTAAAGTCCTTGCCAAAAGCCGCCATCGTACCAGTCGCCTCCACGGGTGGGGATAATGGCTTCGTCGGAAGTGAAAGTGTTCAGGTCGTAGACTCCCCTACCCGTTCCCTGCAATCCCTGACTGTCGCTATAACCGCCTATGTAAGTATAAAGTGAAGCTACCGCATTGAGATATACTTCCGAGATCGTATTGTAGACATCCTCTTCCGGTAGTTTGTCTTTCGGATTTTCCTGTAAGAACTTATCACAGGAAAATAAGGTCAGACTCGTCACCAGAAGAAATAATAATATTCTTGAAGGGTAGATTATTTGCTTTGAGATCTGCAAAAACTGATTTCTATTTTTCATATATCGTTTCATCCTCTCCTCCTCCATTAAAAGTTAATACTCAATCCTAAGGTGTACGTCCGTGCCAACGGATACCCCCGTTTATCGTCCACGCCCAACGTTGAGTTCACCGTGGAACTGTTAATCATGGGCGAAAGTCCCGAATAACCGGAGATGGTTGCCAGATTGTTGACAGTAAATGCTAAGCGCAGGGAACGGACGTATTTCTTTAGTTTCTGCACCTTCTCAATCGGCACGTTCCAGCCCAGCGTCACATAGTCGAAGTTGACGTAATCTCCCTTTTCCAGCCAATAGTCGGTGGCAGTCTGATCCTTGATGTTCTGTTGCGGAGCTTTCTTCATTACATTGTAGTCGGGGAAGATATTCATGTTCATATAGGTCAGGGAAGTTCCGTTGTAGATTTTATGTCCGAAAGCTCCGTTTATCTGCAAAGACAGGTCGAAACGCTTGTAACGGAAACTGATGTTAGATCCCAGAATCGTTTTGGGTACGGCTTGTCCTGCCACGTAGCGGTCTTCACCATCTTCCAGACTGACGCCTCCGCCATTCAGGTCGGCAATGCCATAGGTATATCCACCGTTTCCGTCGGACTCCAGTCCGGTGCTGTGAGGGAGATAGAACACGCCCAACGGTTGCCCCACCATCTGATAAACGATGTGGTTGTAGCCGCCGTGGAAGCCGGCTCCATCAAGGCTGGCAAGACTTTTATATTCGGAAGCGGAAAGCATTTCGCCGTTATACATACCGCTCAATGAAAGCAGTTTGTTGCGCTGAAAGGTGATGTTGGCATTGATATTCAGTTCCATGTCCTTCGTTTTCAAAGGGGTGATACCGATGGCGATTTCCGTACCCCAGTTGCGCATGGAGCCGATATTGGCAAGCAAGGTGTTATAGGTGAAAGGGGGCACGCTTACGTTGTAAAGGTAAAGCATATCCGTGGTGCGGGAGTTGTAATAGTTGGCGGAAAGCAACAGGCGGTTGCCGAATAAAGCGATGTCGAAACCGGTATTAAAGGTATGTTTCACTTCCCATTTCAGATCGGGATTCGTATTCCGGAGATCTCCCAAAGATACAATGGCGGAGTTTCCGACGGGGACGACACCGTTCGGCTTGACAAGATTCAGTGTTGTGTATGAGTCAATCCCGCTTTGGTTACCTGCCAGACCGTAACCGATACGGAATTTCAGATTGTCTATCACGGGGAATTGCTTCATAAATTCTTCTTCACTAATCACCCATGCCGCGGATGCAGAGGGGAAAAAGCCCCATTTATGGTTGGCTCCGAATTTGGAGGAAGCATCTGTACGGGCGTTCAACGTCAGTACGTAGCGGTCGGCGTATGTATAATTGAAGCGTCCCATGAAAGATGCCAGGCGCGGTTGCTCGTAGTAGGAATTAGTGCCTTCCCACAAACGGAGCGCTCCTGCCTGAAGGTTATTATACCCGAACTTATCGGTGCTGAAATTGCTGACTGTGGTATAATAGCCGGTATAAGTCTCTTTCTGAAGTTCGGCAAGTGCGAGTACGTCAAAGAAATGCTTTTTCCAGTTTTTCTTATAGGTCAGCATCATGTTTCCCAATAAAGATTCGCGCTTTTTGGTTCCTTTGTATGCCTGACCGTTCGCCCAGACGGAAGTGGGGAGGTATTGCGAATTTTCTACGATATTGTAAGTGTAGGCACCGAACAGGCTTAGTTTCAGTCCTTCCATCAGATTGAAAGTGAGACGGGCGTGCGTACTGATGTGCGAAGTGGCATCATCGTCCTGCACTTCCATCCATGCCAATGGATTGGTGATTTGGCTGGCGGTTGTTATTCCGTCCCACGAATTGGTGACGGGATCTTTATGATTGGGATAGGTAGGATTGAACGTAGCTGCCGAATAGAACGTTTTCTGATAATCTACCAGGTTATGGTTCTTCTGAATGGAGCCGAACATTCCCAGTTCGCAGTTCAGGAAGCCGTCGAACATTTTCTGATTCATGTTCATATTTGAAGTGAAGTTCTTCATGTCTTCATTCAGAATCACTCCCTGACGATCCATAAAACCGAGGGAAACACGATAACTGGACTCACTGGAACCGCCATAAAAGGCGATGTGATGATTCTGTTGCAGTCCTGTCTGCTCAATCTCTTTCTGGAAATCGGTATTGTTCCCTTTGTCCAGAATGGAAATGCCTCGTTCCGATGCTACACGACGGAATTCATCACCGGACAGCATTTTCAAATTCTTGTAGACGGTGGAAATCCCGAAGCTACCGTTGTAAGCTACTTGTGTCCTGCCGCTCATCCCTTTTTTGGTGGTGACTTCTATCACACCGGATGCACCTCGCGAGCCGTACTGTGCGGTTTCGGAAGCGTCTTTCAGAATGGTAAAACTCTCAATATCCGTAGGGTAAATGGAGGTAAGCATACTCAAGTCGCCAAATACTCCGTCGACGATAATCAAAGGGTCGTTGCCGCTGGTCAGTGAGGTAGTTCCCCGCAGGCGCACCGCATCCAGAGCCGCCGGTCCGTTGGAGCCCCGTTGGATGGTCAATCCCGGCACACGTCCACGGATTGCTTCCAAAGGGTTCGTTATCTGGTCTTTGTTCATCTGTGTCTCCGTGATTTTCTCTACGGAGCCGGACAGGGTTTTCAAACTTCCGGTGGCATATCCTACGGTAATCAATGAGTCTATGGGCGCGACGGGAATCTTCTGTGCCAACGTGCCCTCGCACGGGATTACCAGAAGAAGAAGGCTGTAGAAAATGAGTCTAGCGTGTTGTACCATATTCTTAGTTTTTAAGGTAATAATACAAATATAACAAAAAAAGAGGGAATCTGGTTGAGTAGATTCCCTCTTTTATTTAAATGATATTGACAGGTTGAAATCAACAAGTCCGGATGATACGTATTACACGGTTGCTTTAGGCCGGAATAATCCTAAAAAAGCGCATCGTACGTATTATCCTTATGCCTTCAATATTTATTTCACAATAATCTCATCCGTAAATATCCAGCCTCCGAATTCACTTCCGGCCTGTGCCTGATAGCGTACGTATCTTCCTTTGGCTTCGCCCTGCCATGAAATATCCGTAAAGCGGATGGGTGTTTCTTTGCTCACTTCAAAGTGTTGTTTGCGCAACTCGGTGAAATGGGTTCCGTCATCGGAAATGGAAATCACCACAGTCTCCGGCAGGAATACTTCCGCACCTACCACCTGCATAAAGGCGGCAGTGACGGAATGGATGGAGGTTTCTTTTTCCATATCAATCGTCACATCGAGGCGGTTGTCCGAGATGAATCCTTGCCACGAGCCATCACCATAGGTCCAATCGCCACGTATGCCGTCCGTCAGAGCGGTGTTTCCCTGTGCCGGATAATGGGAGCTGTAAGGTGAATTATAAATCACCTTTTTACCCAATGCCAAATGGCTGACCGGTTGAAGCGACTCGGGACGGCTGCCGATTTCTTTTTTCAAATCGAAAGGATGGTATCCTTTTGCCTGCAAATCGGCCACTGCCGACAATGCACGGGTATGGAAATCCGGCCATGACTTACGTTCCGGAGCCGACCAGGCTGTTTCCGCCAATGCCAGGATTCGGGGGTAAATCATATACTCCACGTGTTCGGGAGTGGGAATGTATTCCACCCATAGGTTGCCCTGCACACCATAAACCAATTCTGCCTGTTCCGCAGTTAAAGAAGCGGGAACGGGATTGTAAGAATATACTTTCTTCAACGGCAGGTATCCACCGATGGCTTCCGGCTGCGAATATGGGGCATCCTGATAACTGTCCAGATAGCAGTAGGCACCCGGCGTCATGATGGCACGATGGCCGGAGGTTACGGCAGCGATGCCCCCCTCTTCTCCACGCCATGACATGACGGTTGCGTTGGGGGCAATGCCTCCTTGCAGAATCTCGTCCCATCCCAGCAAATGACGTCCATGATTGTTCAGGAACTTCTCAATGCGGTGTATCAGGTAGCTTTGCAGCTCGTCTACATTGGCAAGATGCTCGTCTTTCATTCTCTTCTGACATTTCGGGCAGGTCTTCCAAGCCGACTTGCCGGCCTCATCGCCACCGATATGAATGTATTCGGAAGGGAAAAGTTCCATGACTTCCGTCAACACATTTTCCAGAAACGTGAAGGTTTCTTCATTGCCGACACAGAAATCGGAGTTCTTGTAAGGTTCGCCCGAACAGGATAACTTCGGGTAGGCTGCCAGCACTTCTTCCGAATGGGAGGGCATCTCAATCTCGGGAATCACCGTGATATAATGCTGACGGGCATATTCCAAGATTTCACGAATATCATCCTGGGTGTAATAACCGCCGTAAGCTCCGGGAGCATCGAAACGGACATATTTACGTCCGCCGTTCCACCATTGCTTCCAGGTGGGATCTGTACGCCAGGCTGCAAATTCGGTCAGCAAAGGGTATTTCTTGATTTCTAGCCGCCAGCCTGCCGCATCGGTCAGATGCAGGTGCAGACGGTTGATTTTGTAATACGCCAGTGCGTCTATCTGTTTCTTTATAAACTCTTTGGTAGAAAAGTGGCGGGACACATCCAGCATCAATCCCCGATAAGCGAAACGGGGAGTGTCTTCTATCTCGACAGAGGCTATGGAATAGCTGCCTGCCCCCGAAGGTTGTGCCAACTGCAACAGGGTTTGCATACCATAGAATAATCCGGCTCCCGAAGTGGCGCGTATCAGGATTTGTTGCGGAGTAACGGAAAGGGTATAGCTTTCCGGCGATGGCAACTGGTGGTTCTTGGGGGTTATCAATAAGAGAAGCATCTGTTTCCTGTCTTTCTTTCTCGCTTCCTTTAATTGAACGGGTAATGCCTTCAGGTATTTCTCCCAGAGCTTCGCTTCTCCACCTTGTAGGTTTGTATAAAGTCTTGTCTTTTCTGACAGTAAAAAAGAGCCCGTCCCCTTCTCCATTTTTAATGGGACAGGTATGACGGACTGTGCCAGAATGGGATGTGCATGAAAGCACATCCCCAGTATACATAAGAAAAGACAAACTTTAGTGTATTCTTTTCTTATATTCATTAATCAATTTTGATTTCGTCTACAAATAAAAATGCGTTTTTGCCTTTTCCACCATGCCATTCCGGAAGCGTTTTCTCCGGTGAAGCAATGACTCTCACGTATTGGGTAGTCACAGGAGCAAATGTAAGTTGATGGTCAACAACTCCGTCTTTGTCTGTTTCTTTCATTGCCGGATATTCTTCGGAAGCAATCTTTTTGAAGGTCTTTCCGTCATCTGAAACTTCTACGGACAGGTTTCTGGCGTCAAACACCCAGTCGCCCTTTGCAATATTGACAGAGATGGCCACACTCGAAATTTCAGTGGGTTGCTGAAGGTCGATCGTCATGTCCATGTCGTTTCCGTTGAAGGCGATCCAACGGCCTGACCGGTAACTGCTATTTCCTTTCAAACCATCGTTTAACGTGGAAGCTCCTTTGAAGAGGTATTGTTCATTGATAGGTTGATTGGCTACAATCGGCTTCATGCTGGATTTGCTGAAGTCAATCTTCTCTGTCAATGTCTGGCTCTCGCCGGTAGGACGAATGGCTTTGGCGGACAGAGTGGCATTTTCTTTAATTTTCAACACTCCTTCGTAAACGGGAGAAGCAGTAGTGGGTTCTGTGCCGTCCAAAGTGTAGTGAACAGGGGCATTGTCGATAGTAGACAAAGTAACGTCCATCGTTCCTTCTGCCGGATTCGGTTCAAACTCGGCTTGTACGCCGAACGCGTGTTTAGCGTAGTTGTATCCTTCGGCATCATACCACTTAATCAGTTGAGGGAGACGAGACAAGAAGTCGGCATAGTTTTTCTTTTCAGGGCTGGACCACTGAATTTCACACAATGCAGCCCAACGAGGCAATACCATGTACTGCGCGTGAGGGAAAGTAGCGATGTATTCTGTCCAGAGGTTGGCTTGCACACCCTTGATATATTTCTGTTCTTCCGGAGTCAGAGAAGCTGGCATCGGTTCGTAGCTGTACACTCTTTCCAACGGCAGGTAACCACCGATACCAAATGGTTCGTTATCTACGTCTTTAGCTTGGTAATAGTCGAAATACAGGTATGTGTTCGGTGTCATGATGACATCGTGTTTCTGTTTCGCTGCTTCGATACCGCCCTTTTCACCACGCCATGACATAACAGTAGCGTTCGGAGCAAGTCCGCCTTCGAGGATTTCGTCCCAACCGATGATCTGACGTCCGTGGTCGTTGAGGAATTTTTCGATATGATTGATAACAAAGCTCTGCAAACGTTCTTCTTTGCTATGTTTATCATCCGACTTCAAGCCCAGCGCCTTGATACGTGCCTGGCATTTCGGGCATTTTTCCCATCTTACTTTCGGACATTCGTCACCACCGACATGGATATATTCTGAAGGGAAGATTTCAATCAGTTCGCTATATACATCTTCGAGGAATTTCAAGACTTGATCGTTTCCGGCACAAAGCACATCTTCAGATACTCCCCATTGTCTCCATACTTCGTACGGGCCACCGGTACATCCCAATTCGGGATAAGCGGCAAGGGCAGCTTGCATGTGTCCCGGAAGATCGATTTCGGGAATAACTGTGATATAACGTTCGGCAGCATAAGCTACTATTTCTTTCGCCTGCTCCTGGGTATAGAAGCCACCGTAAGGTTTGCCGTCGTATTCACCGGAGTTACGTCCGATGACTGTTTCTGTTCTCTTGGAACCTATTTCTGTCAGCTTCGGATATTTCTTGATTTCCAGACGCCAACCTTGGTCTTCGGTAATATGCCAGTGAAAACGATTCATATTGTGTAAAGCCATCATATCAATATAAGTTTTCACTTCATCTACTGTAAAGAAATGACGGCTGGTATCGAAGTGTGCACCACGATAGCCAAAGCGGGGAGCGTCATTGATTTCTACAGCGGGCATGGAAATGTCTGCGCCGACAGCCACAGGCAATGATTTGCGCAGGGACTGGATACCATAGAATACGCCGGCCTCGGTAGGACTGGCAATCGTGATTCCGTCACCGGTTACTTTCAACTGATAGGATTCCGGATTTTCGTTTGCCGTGCCCAATGTCAGTACGATTGCATTCTTACCTTCCGTTCCGGCCTCGATAGCGAAATCTTTTCCGGTAGCGGTTTTCAGATAGTCGGCTAGAAATTGTGCGTTGCGCTGCATCTTCTCGTTTCCTTCCGGATAGAGGATTTTCACACCGCTCTTCAGAATGAAGGGATTTCCTTGAGCTGTTACAATTTCTTGTGGCATGGGGATGATCTGGTAGTTGGCTTCCTGTTGCGCCGATTGGCAAGAGGCAAAAAGTCCTGCTAGTGCCAGACATCCGGTTAACTTTAAGAGTTGTTTCATAAACTAAAAAATTAAGTGTTAAGTTATTAATAAATTAATTATAGGTTTCACGAATATGTTTGATTGTCAAATGGATCTCCTCTCCTTTCTTTATTTGGGGAGAAGTGATAACAACTGTCTTACGCTCTCCGGGAAGGAGGTCGAAAAAGTTGTCACTGAAACGGGCTCCCTGCAAAGTGATTTCAATAAAGACGTCTTTGGCAAGACAGGGAGAAAGCAGGGTCAATTCGCACACGCCGTCTTTCTGTTTTATCTTGCAGGAAACGGTTGTCTTGGGCAGAAGCAGGTCTTTCGTCTTTCTAAAGAAGTAGACTGTTTCGGCTACCGTATGCCCGGACTTGTCTTTCAAGGTCAGTTGCATGAAGCAATGGCGCAGGTCATCCGCAAGCGGGCGCTTTGCAGGAAAAAACAAAGTGGTAAGCGAAGTGCGATATACACATTGGGAAGTGTTGGCCGGAAGAGTCAAAGAAGGAAGGACAACCGTTCTTCCGGCTTTCTTTCCTGCAAAATTCGTCAGTCTCATTTCCAGCGTCAGTTTCTCCCGGGTGTCAAGATGATCGGAAAGCAGGTAAACACACAGGTTGTCACCTTCCAGCAAAGGGTTGATATGAACGGGGGCAAATGCACGCTTTGCCTGATAATGCAAGGCTTTCCAGTTACCGTAGTAATCAATACCCGACCATGACACTACCGGCCAACTGTCATTCAATTGCCAATATAATGTACCCATACAATAGGGACGGTTGCGGCGGTGCGCTTCCAGACCGTGACGTATGCCATGTCCCTGCAATACTAGTCCGACATAGACAAAGTCTTCAAATTTTTCGGGAATGATATAGTCACGTTCCATATAGGTGCGAATCAGGGCATTGCCGATGCTGCTTTTCTGATGGGCATTCATCACCTCCGATTCGATTTGATAATCTTCAGGAGCCGCAAAGGTGGCAATAGTCTTCATCTCCGGGAAGGACTGGAAACCGAATTCGCTCATGAAACGAGGAAGATCTGTATCTAGTGATTCGAAAGTTTTTTGTCCATACCATACTCCCCAGTTGTGGCTGTCTCCTATCCCCCATGATTCGGGGCGTCCCCAATTGGCTAAATACGGGGAGCTGTGTATATAAAAACGGTCGGCATCCAGCTCTTTTACCTTGGTAGGAAGGAGTTGGTGGAACAGTTTGTCATAGCCTTGGAACATTTCCTGATAGATTTCCGGCGTGAATTTCTTGTCGAATCCCCAATATTTCAAGGCTTCCAGTATTTCATTATTGCCACACCACATCGCCAGGGAAGCATGATTGCGAAGACGGCGAATGTTGTAGCAGGCTTCTGCTTCTACTCTTTTCAGGAAGGTTGGATCGGACGGATAGGGAGTGCAGGCAAACATAAAGTCCTGCCATATCAGTATTCCGTTTTCATCTGCCAGGTCATAGAAACGGTCGTCTTCGTAGGTTCCGCCTCCCCACACACGAATGACATTCATGTTGGCTTCTTTGATGTCCCTAAATAAGGTTTGGTAGCGTTCGGTAGTGACGTTAGTCAATAGGGCATCCTGGGGAATATAGTTGGCTCCTTTAGCAAACATCGGAACGCCGTTTACTTCAAAATAGAAGGATTCTCCGTCCTGATCTTTTTCATTGACGAGGCGAACGGTACGCAGTCCTATCCGGTGGGATTGTTGAGCTACGACTTTATCTTCTACGATTATTTGAGCAGAGAAATCATACAAGGCGGGCTTTCCCCAGCCATTCGGCATCCAACGTACCGGCGACAGCACTTCGGAAGGAATAGATATATGATTGATTCCGGGCTGTAGGGTGATTGCCTGGCTAATGCCTTTTTCTGTGTTTCCTTCGAAGGAGGTATTGATTCTCACCTCTGCTTGAAGTGCTTGAGGGAGGATATTATTTATTTCCAATTCGTTGGATAGTTTTGCCAGTTGGTCGGTCAGCGAGAGTTGCTTTACGTGGTAGTCGCTGATAGAGGCTGCGTCGTAATAACGGATGGTTACCGGACGCCAGATACCACTAGTCACCATGCGGATTCCCCAGTCCCAGCCATAACTGTAAGGGGCTTTACGGGAGAATACGCTTACATGTTTTTCGTGATGGTCGTTGTCTGCCGGATAGTTGAATCCGTTAGAGTTATATTGAGGCATTGTCTGCCGGATGGGTGAATGAAAATAGATGTGAAGAAGGTTTTCTCCGAGACGGAGTTGTGACTTGACGGGTATCGTATAGCCGACGAACATGTTATCGGCTTTCAACAACAGTGCTCCGTTGAGGTATACATCGGCGTATGTATCAAGACCTTCAAAGACTAATTGGGCGTCGTCCCGTTTCAGTTGCTCGGGGGTAACTGTAAAAGCAGTCCGGTACTCCCAGTCTTCATTTTCCACCCACTGAATCTTCTGTTCATTGATACCGTAAAAAGGATCGGGAATTTGTTTATGATAGATAAGATCCTGATGAACGGTGCCGGGAACCTGTGCCGGTCGCCATAGCTCCGTGCCTGCCTGGGAAAATTCCCAACCTGCATTTAAAACCACAACTTCGGAATTGTCATTGCTCTGCGCATATGCCATACTGCAACAGCATAGTAGTCCACATGCTATTTGAGTCTTTTTTCCGATTAAATTAATCATCATAGTGGGGGCATTAGATATTAACGGTTTCAAAGATATTACTTTTTCAGCAAATTTCACTGATAATTTAACAAAATATGTTGTTTTAGCGTGAGCTGTCCAGAAAGCCACAATTAAATCGCCTAAAATTTCAGCTTATAATTAGTTAAATAAAGAGTAGTATTCTGTCCTCAAATGTATGCTAAAATGGCGTTTTTTTTATTATAACGATATTCTTTTTCATTATAGCTAAATCTTTCTACCTATAAATCGTAAGCATAGATTTAAATCTTCGGACTTTCGGGACAGACTCTTTATTC
Source organism: Bacteroides sp. 1001302B_160321_D4 (assembly GCF_015667765.1). Lineage (NCBI taxonomy): Bacteria > Pseudomonadati > Bacteroidota > Bacteroidia > Bacteroidales > Bacteroidaceae > Bacteroides > Bacteroides sp. 1001302B_160321_D4. The sequence continues at coordinate 22,332 of NZ_JADPLO010000078.1, forward strand.
CTTTATTATATCTGTCAATTTTATCGCTTGAAAGGTTATATGTGCGACGCTACTCTCATATAGTATACCAATTGTCTCTTTATCAATAATTGTCAGACAACTATACCCCCATCCTTCTGCCTCGTCGAGCATTAATTGATGTTCCGGCAACCAGGTAAGTCCTTTGTCCAGACTTGCTTTTATTGTTATATGATTACGTCCTTTGGTCGTATTCGGGTTCGAAAACAGCAGGATATCTTTATTTAATATGTTGTCTTTGGCATCTACATGAATCAGACTAGCCATGCATACCGGTTCCTGAAGTGCTTGGCGGGAAGATGGGTGTTCTGTCCATGTTTCTCCCAAATCTTTCGTTATGGCAATAGCCCGGCTTCCTCCTCTATTATCACGCATATTCAGCATCAATACTCCCGGTTCTATTTCCGCCACTTGCGCTTCCGTTGTATTGGTTCGTGCCATATTGTGCATTTTCCATGTTTTCCCCCGGTCTTTACTATACATGATTCCTGCATTCGGAACACGGGTAGAGTCTATAAATTGCGTTGGAAATACCAATGTGCCATCACTCATCGTTATTCCACGTCCGGGACCTTGAAGCAGGAAGTACCAGGAAGGATCTTTCACCTGCTCTGTTATATTGATAGGCTTCGACCAGGTTTTACCATCGTCTGTGCTTTTAGCCAATACTAACTGTGCCGTATGATTCAGATCCATTCCCGGATGGGAACTCCACCAGGCGCGTTGATTACCCATACCATGTGTCCATGCGGCAACCACCCAGACGGTATTCGTCTTAGTATCTACTAAAATAGAAGGGTCTCCTACCCCATTCTGTGCTTTAGGCAGACCACCATACTCGCCAAATGAAAGCGGAAGACGCATCTTCTCCCAATTCTTTCCTCCATCGATGCTACGGCTCAAACCCACGTCAACATATTCCTGTAAATCGACACTACTGTTGTATCGAACATCATACACGCCTAATAAGGTTCCTTTATTGGTAGTCACCAACCCGGGAATACGGAAAGAAGCAGAACCGTCATCACCGGCATGACGAACTCCAACTGCCATCCGGTGAACAATATTCTTTGGAGAAATAGATTTACAACATAGTTCTTTCCCATCTACTTTAACGGCACACAATTCAGAGAGTATCTTAGTCTGCAAAGAGGCATCTTTTTTCATCTGCAAACTAATCCAAAAATAGTTTACACCCGGAAATAAATTGTAATTACCTTTTAATACAACTTTTTCTGATGATCCCACCTCTGCACATTTGATCGAATAGGAAGGAATAGCCGCCAATGTCCCACCCGGACGGTGGCTGGATATGTACTCTACTGGAGCAAAGCGATTTTTGTCTTTGTCCTGCAACGCCTCTGTTCCTCCATAATAGAGTTTGATTGCCTGAATATCAGTCAGATTCGTACTTTTACTAAAATCTAAAATGATTTCATCGAGCTTCTTACTTTCTTTTGCATCCAAACGAAGATAGAACAGAACATTGTCTTGCCGCTCTATCAAAACCGGGATTTGTGTTTCATGGATAAATACTGTGTCTGAAGCTTTTACGTCAAAAGAATATCCTAAGAGGATAAGGAAAAGTAAATAATAAATTCTTCTCATAATGGGGGTATTAGTTAGTTTAACGCGATAAAGATAAAACTTTTCTACCATAATATTACTATGCAAACAGTAAACTTTGATTTTACCAAGTTCTGGTAGGACTAGTCAATACTTTGACCACGGTTCTGGCTCTTGTCATTATTGATAAGGTGGGCCGCAAGAAGCTGGTTTATTACGGAGTTTCGGGTATGGTTGTTTCTCTGATTCTCATCGGCCTGTACTTCCTCTTCGGAGATTCCCTGGGAGTATCCAGCCTCTTCCTGCTCATTTTCTTCCTGTTCTATGTATTCTGCTGTGCCGTATCCATCTG
>NZ_JADPLO010000079.1:0-24179 GCF_015667765.1 Bacteroides sp. 1001302B_160321_D4
TATGCCCTTTCAGGGCGCAAATTCAGATTGTCGTTTTTACGTAGGGCGTTGCCCTACGCTATATAATTAAGCCCTTTCAGGGCACTCCGCAAAATTATCATTTTTCCTTTTCAATCATTATAACAATATCCTTTTTTCTACTTTCCGGTAAAACTTTCAAGTCCGTCACTTTTCCGTTTTTGAGAGTGGCTTCTACTGTTGTTTCGCCCGGAGCATGAAGTTTGAAATGTACGTTCCATTCTTTCGGCCATGCCGGGAAAAGGAGTATTTGTTCTCCATTGGTTTGCAATAGCATTTCCTGAAGTCCTATCATGCCGCTACCTCCCCAGTTGTGATCGGGTGTCCAATCATATCCCGGTCCCCAAAATGCGGGGAAACGATGCGGTCCATTCGATAATTTGGCTAAAGATAGTTTCTTTGCTTCTTCGGTCAGGCCTAAACAGGCAGCCCATATATTATCTTGTTTCCATCCGGTATGCGAACGGAACTTGATGGCATCCGGGTCATAAAAGTAGGTATTACGGGCTATATCCAGATCCTCCTTTCCTACTCCATAAATACGCCATGGAAACACTGGATAAAGTTGTGGCGTTTCAACATTATTAATTCGTTCCCAACTTACGGCGGGCGAAATTGTTTGCTTCAAGACCGGAGCAATAGTCGGATTCAACGTATCTTTTATTTCTATGTATCGCAATGGAATCGGAGGTATTGCTTTTAGCATCTCCTCTTTCTCTCCGTATGTTTCTAATACCACTTTCAGGGCGGCGATGGTGCTGCTTGCGTTATTGGTCATCTTATATGTCTCACAAGCAGAACCCGGGAAAAGAATCAGATGTCCGTTGCCATCCAACGCTTTCCGTCCCCGGCGGGAAGCTAGTTGCCGATAATGTTCGTCGAAGAATGTCAGCGAACTCTCGATCAGAGGTAAATAAGGAGTAATATCGGCATTTGCATAGTTCTTTGTTTCCAATATCATTTGGCAGAATTCAAGAACCGTATCCCATTCATATTCCAGCCAGGCATTATATTCCAATCCTTTGTCAAACCAGTCCGGTCGTTTGAAACCATATTCTGCGGGGTTCGGCAAACCGAAATTTTCGATCTGCTCGCTAAAGCAGGCTCCATCATGTTGCCAATATATACGGCTTCGCAGTTCTGCATTTTTCAACATGCGGTTATAGAAATCAAACTGGGAAGGCATCATATCAAAGTCTCCGCTTTTCAGCATCGGCCAGTATACTAAACGTTGATTCTGTGCAGTCATCGTACCACCTCCCCATTTCCGGTAGTCGGGAGTGAAGGATTGTTTTTCATCAACATGGCAAGGATCAAAGGTGAAGAGTCCGCCATTGAATTTAGTCGGTACGCTGCCGTATGCATTACATCCCAACATATAACGGAAAAGGGTGTAGTTTCTGGTTATTTCTTTTGCTTCACCATCTGCTTCGATAAAACTGCGTTGCCAAAAGGAATTCCACCACGAACGTGTCTGTTTTTTATCCTGTATGATAGTCTTCGATGAAACTTTACCTTTGGGGGCTATTCTATGCAAAGCTGTTTGTATTCCCTGCTCCCACTCTTCTATTGTTTCTGTCTGGTCTGTATGTAACACAATGCAGAAATGTTCTTTCCGGGCTGCTTTGGAAGAACGAAATTTCCAGGCACGGTAGTCTGTTCCGGCATATACATCATCTGTGGTACCGACAAATTCTAAGTTATCACCGAAAAGAGTTCCTCCGAAAGTTAAGTTTTTCAAAGGATTCATCATTTGAGATTTTACTTCGTTCATCCCTTGTTGAGCCACAACTACATCAAAAACGGTCTGTTCGGGATTGCGATGATAAAACAGAAGTTGGTTCCTCTTTATTGAAGTCCTATTTGTTTCAGCCTTTCCTGTTGAATCAGTAATTTTGTCTAAAGAAATAAAGTCGGCCTCCGTCATAGAGCCTTTCGGGGGAGCCCATTTGTAGGAACACTGTTGCCCCTCTCCTTTTCTGACAGGTCGTTCCTGATAGCGCCAATTTTCATAAAAGACTTCAGTCTGCAACGGTTGTGCATTTGTTACCTCTACATGTATAATCGGATGAAAAACATCTACCCAAAATTGTATCTGCGTGTTTCCTGCCGCGATTTCTACATATCCGTCTTTTAACTTCAACTCCTGCCGAAAATCTTTAGCGTCTTTGAAAGGATTGGGCGACAGGCGGAGACGTACACGCCCTTGTTTTAACTGGCAGTTGTTTTCGTCGAATGTGCCGCTACGGCTCACATAGAACATAACATCACCGTCTTCTACCCATATATTCATCCCGATATCTCCACCGCCACAGGGCATAGATTCAGAAGAATTACGACTGGGAGTATTCCAAATGACATTGGCATGCTGACTCCAAAGAGCCGACACGCCAACAAACAGTATGGTTATAATCAGATAAAATCTCTTCATATATTTTTCATATTTTACCTTGTCTATTTGCGATTACCAATCATCCGAACGAAAAGACCCTAAAGGCAATCCGTCGCAATATACATCTCCTTCCACATAGTTTTCAAAACAATATCGAACAGCTACCGGGTGCGGCACTTTATCGCTTTTCACCAGCATTTTACTACGTTCTATCCATGCTTTGGCCGGGTAAAAAACTTTATCTTCGCCGGCTACCTGAAAGTTTTTCGATTCGAAACAGTTCTTGCCGCTGATCCACATATTGGCACGTTCGAAGCTGACAACTACGGTATCGTTCTTTATTTCAATGCTTTTATAATAAGGACTTTCGCCATTCACGCCTTCCACTCCATACGTTTTAGTTAAAGCCAGAAGAGCCAAGCGTTCGCCTGCAACCTGTTTCTTTGCGGGATGAATACCTTTTTCCATTCCTGCATCCAGTAATACAGCCATACCGCTGTTAGCTACACGATGTTCTACTTTTGCCTGTGCCTCCCGGAGATATGCCGAATTTATCACTTCCTTTCCTTTTTCGGTAATAATCCCGTAATCATACGGAGCTATCTGGCAATAATAGAAAGGAAAATCTCCCTGTTTCCATTCGGCACGCCAACCGTTAATCAATCGGGTAAACATATCAGCATACGTATGGGCACGATTCCAGTTATCTTCGCCCTGATACCAAATCACTCCTTTCATGGTCATACCGATTAACGGATGCAACATACCGTTATAAAGCACGGTCGGAGTACGGTTTTTAGATTTTATGTCGGCTTCCGTTTGAGGTATTTTTGCTTCCGGGAAGGCTTTCAGCCAGTCTGCTGTCATCCATGCTTCACAGGCGGAACCACCCCAGGCTGCTACAACTAACCCAACTGGAACATCTAATATTTCATTTACCAGTCTCCCGAAATAATAGGCTGTTGCACTGAATTCACGGACACTAACCGGAGTAGCTTCTTTCCACGAACCGATAACGTCATTCTGCGGAGTGAATGTAGAAGTACGTTTCACCGTAAACAGACGGATTTGTGGATTCTTGCTGTGAAGAATGTCCATATTGGCATTTTCTACCGGTTGGTTTTTGAAGCCTTTCATCGGCATTTCCATATTACTTTGTCCGGAACAAAGCCAAAGTTCGCCTATCAGAATATTATTCAGTGTCTTTTGGGTTCCATCATCAAAGGTCACAGTATAAGGGCCTCCAGCTTCGGGAGTAGCTACTGTCAGTTTCCATGCCCCATTTTTATCTGCTGTTGCTGCATATTGTTTTCCATTCCAACTAGTGGTCACTGTTACTTTTTTATGAGGAGTTGCCGTCCCCCAAAGGTTTGCATTGGTCTGTTGCTGCATCACCATACCATCTGAAAAAATAGCCGGTAGCTTTACTTCTGCGTGTGTTGACAGGCAGGCAGCAAGCAGAAAACCTGCCAACATTGTACCTGTTTTAATAATTGAACTTTTCATACTTTAGCTATATTATAATGAATTGGGCACGGATTACATGGATTACGCTGTTACTTTATGTAATACGATTCTCATAAACCGTGTAATCTGCGTAATCCGTGCCTTAAAAATCTATTTTATTCTGTGGTAGAAAAACTCAAAGGTCCGAGCAATCCTGCCGGAAGTAACGTTTTTTCTGCCCTGCGATATTTTGCATTAGTCCAAATACCATCAAACGGCGCTTTTCCTTCATCAACTCCTGTCAGTGCATTCGCCCAAGTATTTGTAACCTCTATTTCAAGCTCATTAATTCCTTTTTTCAGGGCACCTGTAATATCTGCACGATAAGGAGCTGTCCAGATTGTACCACAATCCACGCCATTCACACGAACAGTTGCCAAATTATAAACTGTTCCCAGATTCAGATAAATCTGTTGGTCTTTATTCGGTTTATTTTTCCAGCGAAAAGTGGTTTTGTAGGTCGCTGTCCCCGAATAATAACGTATCTGTTCGTCCGATTCTTGGCTCCAGTCGAAAAGTTCTTTTCGTGTGAGCGTTTTTTGGTTAGCTGCAAAAGTTATAGTATATTCCTTTGCCTCCAAAGCTATGTTTAAAGGGGCTTTGGAGGTGTCTTTTTTCTCCTTTTGCAGTTGGAGAGAGGACTCTCCATAGCCTTCATCTACTCCCTCCGCAGGATATACGATGAATACGGACTCGTTAGGAGCCAATGTGAGAGTAACTTCCGTCCGGTTTCCGTTGATACGATAGGAAGGATGAATATTCATCTCACCCGTCACCGGATTCCAACATTCCGGTTTCTTACCGTTAATACGCATACTTGCAGTAAACGTGCGTGTTTCGTCCTTTTGGTTGGCTACGAAATAGAGTTCGCCAAGTTCGCCACGACGATGCGTCCAGGCAATATCTTCCGGCACGATCATGTCACGTTCCAAGCCATACACGGAAAAATCTTCTTCTGTATAAGGTAAAGAAGGTACCAAAATGCCAGCTTCTTTTAGTTCATTGATTTTTTTCTGCACTTCCGATGACAATACAGGTTCGGGATTCATTGGACGCGAAAGAGGCAGTACTAACACTTTATAACTTGCTCCACCCGGCAACGTTATTCGTCCGTTTTCTGCTTTCGCCAAACGAAGGATTGCATCTTTATTAAAACTATCGTATGCATATCCACGAAGCGGATTCACCCATTTCTCCGGATCAGCCATGTTAGCTGAATGGGTAACACCTACCGGGCGTACACGTAAAGGCTGTCCCTCATTGGCCAGACGGATGCGTTCACTTTCCACTCGTTCTGCACCGAAGATTCCCGGCAGAGAAGGAACCAATCGTTCCGGTAATATCGAACGCCTCGGCACTTCTTCACCTGTAAAGACTGCGATGTCTGTTACCGGATGCCCATATTGCAATAACGACTGGCAACGGGTAGCATATTCGGAAAAGGCTTTTGCCCCTTTCTTCCACCAGGTCTGATCCCGTTGGAAGAAAAGTCCGATGCCATCCAATGTCATGCCGGGCTTGCGGTCCAGCCAGGGATTATGTACATATACATGGTAGAAAAGACGGTTGATTCCTAATGCGTAATTACGATCCAATAAGGCTTTCAACATTCCGGGGTATTCATCCCACGTGCCACGCACTTCGGTGAATCCTTCAGCCTGAATAATATTCTTTCCGTAGATATGCGCTCCGCTAATAGCGTCGAGCATATCATTCGGTTTGTCATGTGTAGGACTGTTTAACCAAAATTCGCCCATCGGAAGATCTACTTTTTGATAATGTAGTAGACCATCGCTTACCATCGTCGGAGCTACACATTCTGCCGAGAACTGGCAATCATATTCTTTCGCACAGTCCGCCAATACCTGATAGAACACATCTACGATGAGTTCTGATATGGTAGTACGTACGTCTCGCAGAATCTTTTCACTTTGTTCGACACTTTCCATCGGAATACCTGCCAATAGAGGTAGATAAGGCATCAAATCGTAGCCACGACGTTTCTGAAATTCAATAGCGAAACGTTTATTCCAGTTTTGGCTGCCACATTCCCAACTGTCGACATGCATATATTTCAGTACGCGACGAGCTATTTCGGGATTGGTCTTTACAAATGCCTGCGCAAACCAGTTATCGAATTGCTTCCGTACCGTTTTCGGGTTAAACTTATCACATTCCAATCCTTTTCCACCTCCCGCTGTCGCATTGGTATGCCCGGTAGCTGTATGTCCCATGCGAAGTAATTTCCATTTTCCTTTGGGGAGAGTGGCGGTCAATGTTTTTCCATTCGAATGACCGGTATATTGCTTTGTTAGATTGATGACTTGTGAAAGTGAATAGCAATCCTGTTTCCCAACTTCCTCTTCTTTAGTCGCTTGAGCAACACGCCATACCAGTCCGGCTTTTCCTTCCCATTGGTTCAGACGGGCTTCCCGGTGCAGGCGTAATTCTTTTATTTTCAGATTGGGCTTCCACTTGGCAGCATCCATATCTTCACTTCCCGGTTCGCTCCCTTCAGGAGTCCAGTAGAAACGGAAGAAACGGGCAGTAGTCGGAGGAATACTATGAGTTGAATTCTCATCCGTATTCTGCCATCCCTGACGGGCAGGGACCAACTGCTTAACCAAACGATAATTCACTCCGTCGTCACTGGCCATTACTTTCAAGCGGTGTGCCTGATAATTATTACCAGTTAAAACGATTTCGATGTTCCGGCAAGTGAAAGGTTCTCCGTATTCATATTGGATATAGCAGGGATATGAAGAACGGATCACTCCTGCTGCATCCATATTCACTGTTTGAGCAGCTTTTACATTTCCTGTCGTAGCTAGGTTGACACAGGTGATTTTTGCCTGCATCTCGTCCGCTGCGTCTTCTACCGGCAAAGCGAATAATGCAATATCTTCATAATAATTTTCATAGGCTTCCGGTTGTGGCAAGCGAATAGCCATCAGCTTTCCGCCGTTTACAATCGTATCGCTCCAAACCACTTTTTGCATAGATTCTTCGGGAGTAATCCAGGGGCCTCCCGCCAATGCGAAACCATCACAAATGTGCATCCCCAATTTCAGCCCCAAACGATCTGCTTCTTCCATGCTGAAACGCACCATCTCCCACCATTCGGGAGTTAGCTGCTGCGCTTTGCCATTGTACTGGGCACCTTCATGAATACCTTTAATCGGCATCAGATAAGTACCTCCCAATCCGGCATGTTTCATTGCCTCCAAATCGGCTGTAATCCCCTCTTTAGACACGGCACCATACATCCAATACCAAAAGGTCCAGGGTTTTGCTTCATCAGAAGGGTTTAAGAATTGATCGCGAAGTGAGCGTGTTTGCTGTGCATCGGCAGGGCATACGGCTGTCCATGCTAATAGAGAAAGTGCAAATATCTGTTGTTTCAGTCGGCTTTTCATGCTTATCTATATTTTTACTTATAGATAAGACGAAAAACATTCTGTTTTGTACTCACTATATTTTCCTGATTCAAATTAAATTAAGCTACTTAATTTGTCAGATAGAATTGAAACGATAGTTTATCTATCTCTTCTGTAATAGTTCTTCAAACACTTCAAATACCCTTGAATATGAAGTGTGCGGATTGTTTATATCAATGGAGATGTTTCTTTTATTCTTTTTTCGCGTGCCATACTTATCGTTTTTTAGGAATAAAAATACCGCCCAGCGTTGGTTTGGCGCCAAATTTCCCTGCATTATATGCATTGAGAAACGAAACGCCATTGCGGATATTGAAGTCATCAAGTGAAAACAGGTCTGTTGAACCATCATCCTTTTTTTCTGTAAACCAGACTACATCTTTACGTAAATCCTCGGTGTCTAATGATTGGAGATTATGCGTACTGAAAATCAGCTGCGAATAAGTCGAATTAACCAAAAATAAGTTGATGAAATGGGCAAATAAATCCGGGTGCAGCGAATTCTCAAGTTCATCAACAGGTATGATAGCATTTCTTTCAAGCAATATATTCAGAATAGTTCCCAAACCATAATAGCGCATTGTGCCTGCCGACTCAAGTATATCAGGCAGGTAATGAACAGAAGATGTTCCATTGGCTACAATCGTATGTTCAAATATCAAATCCGTATCTTTTTTATTTTTCTCGTTTTGTTGAACATCAAAACCGGATATATTAAAATCTGCACGGTGTAGTAAATCTAATAAAAAGGATTTGTTCTCCTTCTCTGCTTCCATTTCTCCTGTTGTCCATGTTTTCAAATCCGTTTGGGGCAAGAGTATAGGCAACCACTGCTTCAGGAAATAGTTATATACACGTTCTAATTCAGGAAACATAAAGTTAGCTGTAGCATAAGCTGAAACAACACTCATATTACTAAGCGTATTTACTTGCAACTTTTCCTGCTCGGCCACATTGAGTTTGACTTTGCTTCCTAATCGGATATGAGTGATTCCATGAATGGTCTCTCGGGAGAAAATTTCGGCAGGTTGCTTACCGGGATAATATTTAAGTGTTTCTTTTAGGACAGCACTATTATCTACTTCAAGATAATAGATATGCTTCATATTGTTTACAAAAAAAGTCAATTCAAATACTCCACATTCTTTCTTTGTCGTATCATCCAAGAGAAACGGAGTAAACCCGATAGGCTGCATCTTGTTTATCTTAGGCGAAATGGCTATTTTTCGTATGAAGTCAAGTGCTAGCAACACGTTAGTCTTTCCTGAAGCATTAGCTCCATAGAGGATACCGAGTTTTAATACTTTCGTATCGTTGATAGTGGTACAGTAATATTCTTCTGAAACCTTATCTGCAGAGGCTTCAAAACTTAATATCTGCCAATCCTTAGCTGATCTGAAATTTTTAAATTTAAATTCTAAAATCATACTTCAATGTATTAAAAATGCGACTATTTTGCAAATATAGCATTTTAAACTATTTATTTTGCATTTTTCCCTGTTCTTTTTTAGCTATAAAAAGGTGCACCTCCTTTCCTACTCTTGGAAGAAGGTGCACCACACAAACAAAACAAACAATAGACGACCTTCACAGGCAGTATTTCATATATAACTCAACTAATTATTAATCAATTTTATTTTTAACGTAAATTCTCTCCCTGTATTCAGACGGAGTCATACCGGTATGTTCACGAAAGAATCTTGTCATAACAGAGTTCGACTGGAAGTTCGTGCGTGAGGCCACTTCTTTTATTTCAAGGTCAGAATCCCGTAAAAGTGCCTTTATTTCAAGAATGGAATATTCTATAATCCAGTCTTTTGCCGAACGGCCGCTCATATCGGTAATTACCATTGTAAGATGCTTGGCGGACACACACATCTTTTTCGCATAAAACGCAACATCCCGGCTTGCGGTATGAAATTCGATCACCAAACAAAAAAAGTCGAATAAAAGTTTTTCTTTGCGGGTATATTTTACTAATTCGGTCGCCTTCGGATTTCTTTTATAAGCTACATATATATCCCAATAGAAAACACGCAACAGTTGCATGATAGATTCCCGTCTGAATAAGTTACGGGGCAAATTGATACGGTAAATCAGTATATGGCAAAAATGAATGAAGCGTTGACATTCTTCATCGTATAGCGGAATACTGAAGTTCTTTCGCATATAGAAAAAGAAATCAAGTGTCGGTATGCATACTCCGCTTATCGTATCCATAAACAGGCTTTTGGGAACTTTTAGAAACATCATTGAAAAGTCACTGCTAATCTCCGTGACAGAAGCCAGCTGAAAAGGAAAAATGACTACCAAATCATTGGGAACAATCCGTTGCTTATTTCCAAAAACATTGAATAGCGCACTTCCTCCCGTACATATCCCATTTATCCCTTCTTCAAGATATGTAGGATTTTCATCAAGAGGTAAATCGTCTATTTTAGTATAGACATTAAACTCTTCTGTTTCCAATATATTATCGAATACTTTATCCTGCTTATATGGCTGGTTCTTTTCCATGGACTGCTATTTATCAATTATGTTGTTTGTCGTTATTTTTATCATACGAATGTCAGTCGTGCCATCTCGATTGAGCAAATTGTACCACCAAAGATATAGGAAAAATGTATAAAAAACTTTCTTTATCTTTCATTAAAATCATCAGTGCCAGGAAATATTCACCTTCATTAATATCAGGAACTGTCATATAGACCTTATCGTCCGAATATTTATGGATATCGCCACATTCTATCAACATTCTGTCATTGACGGAAGAGACAAGATATAGATTGGTACTTTCCCATGTCAACATATCCAGATTGTGACCGGTGATAACAATGGGAGCTTCCGGTGTAATGTTCCCATTACGCCTTTCATTTGAAGGATCATATATTTCTTTGATGACAGGAAACGGCGCTCCTTCAATCATTAATATTTCGGCTTTTATCGTTTTCATTTGATTGATCAGTTATTTTGTATCTTTTGTAAATGAATGAGCAAACTTATATTTCTATTCTATGGAATATCCCGGATGCAACGGAGATAATACTCCTTCTTTTCTTTATCGGAGTAACCTGTATTTAGCCCGTATCCTGTCATTTTATCATCAGCATATAATCGCATTGACCATGCATCTTTAGAATCTCCTCCTTTCTCCGTTGCAGACCAGTAATAAGTAAGATCTTTGGGGGAAAGAGCGAATGGTTGAAAACCGGTTGTTTCTTGAGTCTCCTCCATTTTTTTATAAAAAAGCAAAATCAATGCACATTCCCCACGCGTAGGTACCCGCCAAGTTCCAGTTTCATCCAGACCATCTTTCCCGCGATATGCGGCACATCCCCTGGTAACTGCAAAACTGGGAGTCGAATAAACGTTGCTGTTGGCACTAGTAAGATATCCGTTTGCCGTAGCCCAATCCATCGTTTGTGCTTTTGCTATTCCTTCGCTATTTACAATATCAGGTGAAACGAGAAAGTAACCGGACACCTTCCAGTCACATCCTCCTTCTTTTTGCCTCTCTGTATGCCGTGTCGTTCGGTATACAAAGACATCATTACCGTTTTCATCTTTTTCCTCTTGGGGATTATCATTCGAATCGTATTTATATAACTGAATATAGCTGCGGAAGTTGGTATTTTTGCTCCGGTCCTCCACCTTGTATTTCACCATTCCTTTATCATTGATTGCCGCATATTTATTCCCTCTTAAATCTGTATATATTTCTGTCGATTGAGAATATACTTTTAGTGGAATAAAAAACACAATACAAAATTTTATGACTGTTAATCTAAATATATTCATACTTCTTTTTCAATTTATATTGTTAAATTCTTATGGTCAATATGGAGTATCAGAAGGGGGAGGCACATCCCTGACACATCTATCTGAACCGGAGGTTCTTTCTGGAGTCGTAAGCTTACCACCGGAAGCAGTTAAGAAATAACAATAATTATAGGATGGTGTTATAAACTCTGTTGTCGAGGTTCCACCCCCAAGCCCCGGTAGAGCAGCCGCGCAAAGCCCTAACAACTGGTTTGACGCGGGAAGATACCATTTGAACTCTTCCTCATCAATTATCCCATTCCCGTTCTCATCTCTGTTTCTGTCATAACACGCTCTTGCGCTAAAAGTACTGGCAGGGTATTGATATTGATACAATAACACATGTCCGGACGCATCTTTCTGTGGAATCGGGACATAAGCGTCAACCCAATTTTGATTGTAAGTATTTTCCGCCAAATGCCGGGTCGCCGTTTTACCATTATCCATATTGTCTGTTCCATAGAGTAATTCTGCCGTTTTGATTCTCGCATAGCCAGTTCTTATAGTTCCCGGATTCACATCTGCCAATAACCGGGATGTAGTTCGTGAAGACATTCTAGTGTATACTAACCCCATATTGTAACTTCCATCCCCGTTTCTCTCTCCTCCTAAACGTCCAAGGTAAATTGCCGCCCGCTGGTCTAAACGAAATATATGTGAAGTTTGCAATGCCTCTCCCGCATCTCCATTTGTCGTGGTAGTTACTTTAATATATAAGGATCGTTTTCCTTTCGTAGCATCTGCACCGGGATCAGGAAAGTTCCCCTCTCCGTCATTAATATATTCATCATTATATAGATAAAACTTCAATTGAGTAGGGAGTATGGTGCTAGCCTTGATATATGTATCCAAAGGTTCTTTAGCATTATTATACGCATCTGTGTAATTGGAAGAAGAAGACAGGCGAAGCCAACTCTGTGTGGGATGTTGGGTACAGCTTTTATCTGTATATACACCCACTTCCACCATCCGTCCTTGAGTCTGGACAACTATCGGTCGGACCTCATAAGCTGCATCCAGATCGTATTTCTCACTAGAAGCGTTGTATGTAGCATCGAATTTACCTCCAATGACTTCCGCGTTATAACTGGCGTGAAACTCCACATACTGGCTGACAGAGTATGCCCTGATTCGCTCGTCGTTTTTCGCCGAGTTTATGTCCGCATTAATGGTGGTACGCAAATTATAAAAATGATTGGGTTCCACATCGAAGTTATTTGTATTATTATTTCCGATATACATTTGGTAAATTGCATACTCGCCAGTTGCCGATGTCAAGGTAGAATATGCCCATGCCTCTATCTGCATACCCAATATGGGGGCACTACCCGATGATACCCCATTGACCACTTTGTAATAGCGTTGGTTTTCACTTGCTATGCTTTCTACCGTCCCCTGACAATTCTGCGCAACATACCACGTTGCCGAATAGAAACCATTGGGATCGGGGGTATCAAATTTATCTATCTCAAACGTGACATAAGTATCCGTACCGGTATTCTTCTCGGGATTGGTGAGCCGCACTTTGCTGTTGACATTCAGTAATTTAAGACCCTGCAATTTGTAATTTTCCACTTCGAGTTTATAACGGAACGTAATGCGTGCCATCAACTTCTTTATTGCAATACCTCCCACAAAGCCGGCCGGTTTGTTATATTCTACCAAACCATGGTCACCTCCGTCGATGTCCATAACAGTGATACCCGACACTTCTCCGGCAAGCGGCACTTCATCATCTGCGGTGATAAGTGATTGGGTATGCCCTTCTACATTTATTAGATAATCAAAGCTCCATTTTTTGAGTTCATCAAGAGTTCTCACTCCACTCATGTCATAGTCAAGTTTGGGGCCTAAGACTAACAGGTATAAGGTTTGATTCTCTGCTACTACAAGGGGGACATCTATTGTCAACATATCATTTATAGCAGTCGCCGTATCACTCAACTTATGGGGATTACCATTCATGGAACCATCCTCATTAAACTGGAAAAGCCAGAGATTGTGTAATTTTGTCGTGCCATCGGAAACTCTGGTAGTTGCCGCACGTTGTTCTCGCTCCAATACGACTGTGAAGGATGAATCAGAGCTGTTTTCATTTCTCAAGAATGGCTTAACAGTAGTATATTCACTTGTCGATGTTGGTTCTTCGATAGGCGGAAGACTGACATTCAAACTAACCATAACCACTTTTCCTGTAGCATTTCCCGGACCGAACTCATTCAGGCCGTCTTTTGTACACCCTGTAAATGCCAGTGAAAACAAAACAATGCAAACTGCCCGAAAAGACGTCTTATCATTGTTTTTTATTCTCATATTATATCTGCTTATCATCATATTTTTCATCCTTTTTCTTATTTGGTACCTTTCTGATCAATAGACAGACTGCTAATGGCAATACCTACTCCGGTCTCTCTCTCTAAAACGATATAAACCGTAATGCCGATAAGACTCGGATTTTTGTTTGCCGGGATTGTTATTGAGACAGGATAGCTATATGTATTCGATGCAGTCTCTACTTTATCACTGACACTTATTTGTTCGCCACTGTAAACAACTTGTACATACAAATTTCCCGCAGGTATGGGGACATCTGTAGGAGTAAGCTTGATATTTAGATTATAAGTGCCTCCCTCTTGAGGTAAAACGTCCAAAGTGCTTAATTCGGAACTGGCACGTAACTGATACCCGGCTTGTGAAATTGTGAGTAGTGTACTCTTTGTCTGTCCGTCCAATCCGATACCTTCCACCCTTACCCTAAACGAACGGGATGAAGTACTTTCTTTGCGTTTGACATATATAGGGATATTTTGGGTATTGCTGCCGTGTGTCGTATGTACGGCATCATTTCCGGATTCAAACGAGAAATCATCGGTAGTTGCCGTTCCCACATTCGTTCCTGAAGTGACAAGTGTAGCCGTCCAGTAAGGAATATTCGAATCAATACCAAAATAAGCTGTTTTACCGCTTTCCGTTCCCTGATAATCAGGGCTGATGATAATGCCTACTCGCATATAGCTTTCCGGTATTTCGTTGCGGACGCAACGAACCATATATCCGTTTCGTCTGTCCTTATCGGCTCGAAGGTTTGCAGTCACCGTCGGAGTACCTGAAAAATCAAAGAAAGAGGCGTTGTTGCTCCAGTAACATCCGGTAGTACCGTCTCCACGTGACGCACCGGATTCATCCCTGTATCGGTTGTGAGGGAATAACAGCCAATGGTACGAAAGGTATCCGTACGAACTTACTTCATTATTTGATGCCGCTATAATATGATTATATTCTTCAGGTGTAGCCATATGCCACTGCCCATTGTCTACGATTCCCATATCCCTGATTTGGGTTTCGGAAAGACCGGCGAGTTTGCATGGATCTCCCAAGCCCTGTTTGACTTGTTCAGGGGTGTTGCCTGCGGAGATTTCACCGCCAGCCAGGTAAGGGACATTACTCCATCCTGTAATAGTTAAGGGATCGTATGAACTGGGATACCAAAGTACATCGTTCAATGCTTCGGCAGTGGTAGGTGGAACGAAATTTGTGCCATCTTCAGTATCAGGGTCACTGTACACGGCTATCAGGCTGCCGTATTTGAACAAGACATCCTTATATCCCGTCTCTGAATGATATGCTTTCAGTATACCCGAATAAACACTAAAATCATTCCATATATTCACATTTCTGGATGTATCGGCAACCGCGTCATAATCTGCCGCCTTGTCACTCACAATGACCAGCCCGTCGATAGGTTTCCAGTTGATGGTAATATCATGTTCCTCCATTGCCACTATTTCCGCATATAATCCCATTGCACCCATACCGGTAATGGTGGCGTATATCTGATAATGGTTGTTTCGTGTCAGATTATGGTTCTTAGGGGGATTCTGACCGATATTCAGCAGATAGATACAGTTCAATACTTGCGCACTTCCGTTTTTAAGCACGCATTGCGCGTCGATTTTAAGATAGGTTGCGTGTGATGCATTTTGAGGGTCGGACAATATATGTTCGGGAATATAGGTAGCGGGAGTTGTTATAAAATCTATCCCGTCTTGTATGGTGTAGTTATCTCCATTTATTGTATATGTACCATTATTATTGAGTTCGCCTGTTCCCGGGATAGTAAGGTCATCCGACCAAATATCTTCCGTATATGCCTGCCCTTCTCCTATAGGAGTGGCGACCGGCATACGACATACTTTAACAGTGAGCTTGGTTACTTTGAAATCTTCATCCGGATTAGTTATATTTTTAATAGCTGTAAAGCTGATGCGGGATACCATGCGGGTTACGCTAACAGGCAATTCCGTCATTTTAATATTATTAATTGTTATTGTGGCATTTTTTCCGTCGCTACGGGATTCCACATAGGCACGTATCACATTTCCATACATGGGCGGAGGAGCAATGATACCTACGGCAGAGAATGTCACTTTTTCTATTTTATTTTCCAGTGTAATAGCAGAGAGCTTTTCGGTAAGCTCCGATGTTTCATTGCAGATGATATAAATGTTGTTATATCCCCGTGCCGCTCTTATAGAAGCGGTGTATGTGCCATCGACATTTATGGAAGCATCAGAAACGTCGTTGTATACCAGCTCGTTCTTGTCATTAAACACAATTGCACGTACGGAATTTATGACTTCATCTTTGTCGGTGGTATCATTGCGCGTCCCCATTTTAATACTCATCGGTATCTTTTCTCCTTCGTAAATACGTGCGCCTGTTACTTCGTTCTCTTTTGTACAAGAGTAAGTAAACAGGGCAAACATTGTTAAAAGAAGGACATTTGCCGAAAATTTTATGTTGATAGTTATATTCATCCTTAATCGTGCCATAATTCCACTTCAAAAAACGATTTACATATCTGTTGGTTGGAACCAGTAGGTCCAATTATTGATGGTTATACTCAATGCAATGTAGCCATTCTCTTCCTTATCTCCGATTCGAATGTTGATATCCCATTCGTATCTGCGGTCGAGGTATTCTTGATCGCCCATCATTTCCGGTTTGCTCATCAACAGGTAGTCAATAAGGTTTATAGTTGTTTTTCCTCCGATGTCTATCGTTTTTCCTGACGCTTTTTCGGTGATAGAAAAAGTCATGTCAGCATCCTTAATAAATCTAAGAGTATGAAGGCGGGTTTGTAGGGCGGTCTTACTGTCTTTCTCTTCAACTGAACAAGGATGGTAAATTATATTCTTGCTGCTCTCACCTACATTATTTTTATAGTCATAAGAATTGTTTGCAGTTATTAGTTGTATGTCATATTTTGAAGCATCCACCGGATTATTTCCTCGTATAATGCCTATCGTTATATCATTAGTATTGCGCACCAAGCTGACGTTTTCCGTATTACTGATATTTTCCGAAGAAAACATTAATAGAGGACCGCTATGCCATAATGCATCAAGATGGTTGTTACTTATGTTGTTTTCCGGCTCATATTTCAGCGTTAATTTATTTATTGGATCACCTGTATCCATTGTCGGAAGCTGATAGAATTTATCCGTTTTTCCAGCCCATACAACAGCTGTACAGCCTTTCAAACGATATGGTATCAGCATACAATAGTCCGGACTTTTTAGCGAATGGCCATTATCAGTAAGTGTCTGTATATATTTTCCTTGCGTATCGAACACGAAAACCTTTACTTCTTCCACCTGTTCGGCGAACCAGTCTTTATTTGCCATGTTATAGTCATATCGGAATTTTAGAAAGAGGTCACATTGATCAAGGTCGTCATGAAGGACATCGCAACCGGTAATCCCTGCCACTATAAAAGCGGCAAGGATTATTTTGTATTTCTTTATGTGTCTTTTAATTCCCATTTATCAATGCAAATCAACACCTTGTGTCCAGTAAGTCCATGGATTGATAGTGATTTTTACAGAAAGGTAAGCATCTGATTCGTCATCATCAGTTCCCGGAGGTGTAGGATTAGTGGGATCAGGGTCAGACGGATCGGGAATCCACGGTGTTCCGGGACCGCTCACGCTCTGAAGGTCAAGGTGATACCAGTTATTGCGCACTACTCCGTATCGGCCTAAAGCCATCTTTTCGGTTACATTCTGATCGTGACGGATCAGGACATCGTAATAGCAAACAGATTCATGATAGTAACGCACGGCACAAAAACGTCCGATGATACCAGTTTTCGCAGTAAGTCCGTTCGCTTGAAGGTTTGTAATAAAATTGTCTATAGTGCTTTGATCGGCATCTCCAGCCACGAGCTTTGCCTTCTTTAAGAATATAGGCAAGTCTGTTTTTAGTCCGCCACTAGGAGTGTTTTTATATTCAGTTTTAAGCTGTTCTAATGTATAATAGTTTCCTTTCCAAGAGAAATAGCTACTTTTTTCAGTCAAACTATTAGGAGTGTACTGTGCCTTTACTACCACCTTGGTAGTGAATCCTAGTTGCTGTGCTTTAGCTTCCATTGTATTTTCAAGACAATACAGACTTGTTCCCTTACTCTGTGCAACAGCAGGCATCTCCTCACTTTCGCTATCTATATTTTTTAGATAATTGAAAGCTGCATCCATATTAGTTTCCATAGTACTCTCACTTGTTATATCAGGTTGCTCGGCAGACAAGTAGTTCTTATCCCGACGATAAACCGCTCCATTCGTGGCATTATCGTAAGTGATAAGTTCGCTATACAGTTTCACACTCTTATTGGTAACGCTTAATTCCCAACCGCCGAAAGTAAATTTGGCGCCGTCAGGTTTGGTAGTAAAATGTTCATTTACTGCAAGCTCTACTTTTGCACTCAAACGATCCACAGAGATTTCTTCAGGGCTGTTCTGTGCGTCTGTTTTTGCTTGGTTGATGGCATCAGTGGTATATGCAGTCGGCTTATGTACCATTACTCCCTTCAATGCTCCTTCTATGCCAGCTCCTTTGCCTGCACTCGCCATCATGAAATTATCATCGGTAGCGATGTTGGCAATAGCTGCCTCAATAGCAGTGTTAATTACAGACCACGGTTTACCTTTTACTGTTTCTGAAGTTAAATCCCACCCGTCGGCATAAGGATTGATAACCACAAATACTTTTTTAGTTTTCTCTGGTACTAATTTTGCTGCGCTAACCGCAGCTTCCGGGGTCCCTGTCCCTTCTGCGCTTGTTCCTTCACTATTCCCAACGGTCAAACCATCAAAATCAGCCATACCAAGGCACACATCATCCTCGTCAAATAATAAAACTTTGACGACCCCTGCTTTACTTTCCCCAGAACTTCCCGGTTTTTCTTCTACATTCCCTGCTCTTGAAGTAGCTGTGTGACTTTGCAGCGAAAGCGACAGATACGCTTTGCCATTCAGTTCACCACCCGGAATATTGTCTTCCCGGGCATCTTCACTACTACAGCCGGCAAAT
Source organism: Bacteroides sp. 1001302B_160321_D4 (assembly GCF_015667765.1). Taxonomy (NCBI): domain Bacteria; kingdom Pseudomonadati; phylum Bacteroidota; class Bacteroidia; order Bacteroidales; family Bacteroidaceae; genus Bacteroides; species Bacteroides sp. 1001302B_160321_D4. The sequence goes on from NZ_JADPLO010000079.1 coordinate 18,544, forward strand.
ATAAAAACTGCCAATGTAGATAATAGAAAACTTCTTGTTTTCATCATTGTTAAATGTTTAAATGTTGTAAATAAAAAGATAATTATAATATATAAAAAATCAATAATCTAGTTTACTCATCAATTCGATATTCTCTTCTTTTTTGGCTAATTCCTCCAGATTGAGATTTGCTTGTTTCAATCCGGATTCAGCAGCTTTATTTAAATGTAGCTTTGCTTGTTCATAGTCACCTCTTAGCAGATGTAATACTCCTACGGCATTTTCGTATTCCGGTGTGGAAGTCTCTGCTCTCTTTAAGTACTTTTCTGCCAAAAGAGTGTCTTTACGTGAAAGTGCAGCCGAAGCGGCATTCAGATTGGCAATCTTATCATCAGGAAAGACGCTAACGGCTGTTTCAAATAATTCAATAAACTCCGGTGAACCATTTTGGTAAGTTAGAGCGACCAAATAAATTTCATTCAGGCTCAAATTTTGTGGCCGACTATGAATCAGCACTTTTGCTTGTTCTATATTAAAATTCTGAACATCGTACTCTATTTTACAGATTGCTTTACGCAGATGTGGGTAATACTCACGCAACATAAACCGATAAGGATTGCCCTGTTTATATAACATCAACGATTTCTTGCGACTGGTATTCGTTCGGTAGTTTATTTCAACTGGTATGTGATCTATAATATGAAGAATTCCATCCTTTTCTGCCATGTCAGCCCCTGCAACCATTTTACGTAGTCCTTCCCAGTTTTCGCCACCATATTCCACCTTGTATAATTCTTTGGAGAAAGGGAAACGAGGGAGAAGGTAATTAACAAGTGCCTTTGCACGTCCTTCGGAAAGCTGTTTGTTAAAAAGGGTAGATCCCTCCGGTGAAGCATAACCAATGACTGATATTCCACGAATGGTTATAGCTGTATCATTTTTCACTTCGGCAAGCATGGAGGATATCTTTTTTAGTTCAATCGGATTATTCATATAGTCCGGTTTAATGTCGGTTTTTGATACGACAAAGTCCAGAAATGCTTCACATGACATCTCACGACTTTTGACTGGTTCAACTTTTGGTTGTACGTAACTAATATGTGGAGTGATTTGATAAGGGACGGGAAGTTTCTCCAAAGTAACAGCACTAAAAAGAGGAATAGCTGATAGTAACCTGCCTGGCCTGCAACAGCCCATCACTTCTTTCTTTACATTCAGATATGCATCCTTCATCCATGGCTCGAATGGAATTATCAACGAGTACCGAATCTGTTCTTTTCCAGTCATTCCATACCCTTTTAATATGGAGTATGGAGCTTCTGACTGGTAAAAAGCACGTTCCTGCGTATTCATCAAAGCAAGTTTACGTTTCAGATTCTGATAGTTCTTACGACCTTTAATGGATATTTCCGGCAATTCCATCTGATGGTTTGCAGCAATCAATACTGGTATCAGTTCTATAGAATGATTGGAGCTGACTTGTATATTATCAAAGTTATAAAGTATTTGAATATGCAATGAATCTCCCGCTTGCTGTAGTTCAAGAGCTGTTGGCTGTATAATTCCTGTATACCATTTCTTGGGATTTTCTTCTCCGTATGATAAAGAAGAAATGGTCAGGAATATGATTAACAGGTATAGGAATGATCTTAATTTTGTCATGGTTGTATTATTTTATAAGAAATATAAGTGAGATTGCAGCTTTAGTTGGTCCAAAATAATTGCGGTTTTCTGTTCCGACCTTTTCACCACAAGTTTTACACCGGAACTTGTCATAATGTAGCCGCACATATCCTGCACCTATATTTGCTTCAAGGCTCCAACGATTACTAAGAAGGAAGTGATAACCATACGAGATGCCTCCTCCTGCTCCCCATCCTTCATATCGGTAATGGCTGGAATTATCCCCGAATAAAAGTGGCAAGTGATGACCCGCTATGTTATATTGTGTTCCTATTATATGTATTCCCCAAAAATGTCCGCTAAATCTTTCACATGTCCAATAACGATATTCCATTGTACCGAGCCAGTGCACCAGTTTTTTATTTGAAGATGCTTTATTGGGTGTAAACCAGTTAAGTCCAGCGCCAAGTTCTATTGTAGTGCGTGGAGAAAGTCCCCACTCTACTCCCAAGTTAGGAGTACCTGAATATGCACCGTAGAACAGGTTTGTTTTTACTGCTACCTTTTGGGCCGAACATTTTAAAATGCTTCCCCAACATATCAAAAGTAGAATTGCTATATATTGTATTTTCATCAGATGCGTATATTGAATATTTTGCTTTTGCTTGCGTTAATAAATGATTATCGGATGCGAAATTACAAAATAAATATATATTAAAGTAAAACGTTCTGAAATTGCACATGGATTCCGAAGTTTCGTCCAAAATAGTTCTATAAATTACTAAAATGAGGGTTAGATAACTATAAAAAGGACTTATCGGATAAACATTGTTAAATTATTATCCAACTTATTCAATTATCTTTTGTGACATACTAAACGTTTATACACGCGCAAAACAAACGATGTGTAAGGGTGGTTATTTATATTTACATATTACTTGTGGTACTTCAATTATGCGTTTTGAAAAATCAGAATATTACAGCTAGTTTTGTTCCCGGATTTTAAGGAACCATCCGTTTCTTTAAAAGGAACAAGGCGTTCCTCGGTGAGAAACAGGTCGTTCCTTTAAAAGGAACGGCTCCTTGGTTTTAAACCAAAAAACAGTATCTATAATACACTGTATATCAATTTATTATAAAAAGAAGAATTCCGTCCCGATAACCATGGGAATATTCTCAATAAACCAAACGGAATTCACAGTCCAAGGGGCTGTATATACATATTTTTTTATTACAAACTTAAAAAAAAATCCCATGGTTACAGTTACAATTAATATCAAGCCATATTTGGCTAGATATATGTATGTCCGATATCGACAAAGTTTAGAACCCGATCCAGAGAACCAGTCTCATTCTTCCTCTCCTTCTTCTTCTTCCAAACGACTTATCCCTATCCATCTCTCCCACATTACTCCAGTTTATCACTTCCTTCATCAACTATCTGTCCCTCATCCGCAAAATACTTCATGGAAAGAAATTGGAAATATTTGCTTTGTACTGCCCAAACCGCGTAATGGGAAGAATCCGGAAGTCTATAATTATATCGGAAACGATAGTGCATTGATTATAGAAAAGGAAATAGAAACGGAGATGAAAGCGGAATTATATTCCTTTCTATTGGATAATAAGTTTAATAAAGGAGTGATGTTTAAAAAGTCAATAGAACAATTCGTAGAGCACTACGAAATGGTAGGACTGGTACAGGAAGAAACGCTGATGAGGGCATTTCAAAGATGGAGGAAGTTGGTGAAAGAAGAAAAAGCTATAAAGCTATAATGAAAGTATATTGATTTTGATTTAATATTCTATAAGGAAACGTGATATACTATGCTAATTGCACCTCTTACTATCGTGCTGATATAGGATGGGATATTTTTTTCTTTAAAAGCGGGAATGTATGTTATTAGACATAAAATAATATAATTTGCCTAATACATATCCTTATATCATAAAATAAACAGTATATTTGTGATAAAATCTCGAATAAAGCAATTAAGATATGATTATTCAATTCACAATAGGAAATTTTCTATCTTTCAAAGAACAGTCTACATTGTCATTAGTAGCATCAGCTTTGAAAGAAATACAGGTTCCGGCTGAAGATATAATCTTTAATGTAGGGACTTCCGGATTATCATTAATGAAGAGCGCGGTAGTCTATGGTGCTAATGCATCAGGTAAATCTAATTTTATAAAGGCACTGGAGTTCTTTAAGTGGTATGTGATAAATTCATCGAAGGATATTCAAGCAGGCGAACGTGTTAATATAGAAAGTTTCCGGTTAAACTCACTTACTGCGAACGAACCAAGTTATTTTGAAGCAATATTCTGTGATGAAGATAACCAATATCGTTATGGATTTGAAGCTGATAATTCATTGGTACATTCGGAATGGCTTTATCAAAAAGCCAATAAAAAGAGAGCTAAGGAAATTGAATTATTCTATCGGGAAAAAGATAATTTTGATATTCATACTAAGTTTGTCGTTGGTAAAGAACTTGCAGGTAAACGAATGGTAAGGGCAAATGCATTATTGCTTTCTGTTGCGGCACAATTCAATGATCCGACAGCAGTAGAGATAATGAAATGGTTGAATGATACCACTATTATTTCAGGTTCTAACGATGAAAAAATATGGAATACAGTAACTATCCAACTGGATGATATCAAAATGAAACAGAGAATTGTAGAGTTTTCCCGTTATGCTGATTTAGGTATTGAAAATATTGAAAAAATTGATAATGCTATTGTGAGTACACATACGCAATATGACGAGGAAGGTCATGAAGTCAAAACTATTACTTTCCCATTCAGGAAAAATGAATCGGAAGGTACAATAAAGTATTTTTCTCTGGCATACCCTATCATTGATGCTTTGGATAATGGAAAGCGTCTTATAATAGATGAATTTGACTCTAAAATGCATCCTCTTCTTACATGTAGAATTATTGCCTTGTTTAATTCAAAAGAAACAAATCCCCAAAATGCTCAATTAATTTTCACTACTCATGATACAAATTTGTTGAGTGCTAATATATTCCGGCGGGATCAGGTTTGGTTTACACAAAAAGACCGCTATGGTGCAACCGAACTTTATTCATTGGCAGAGTATAAAGTACGTAATGATGCTTCGTTTGAAAAAGATTATTTATCAGGAAAGTATGGAGCAATTCCAATTGTTGGAGATTTAACCCGCTTGTTTAATACCCAAGAAAATTAAACCATGACGGCTACAAAAAGGAAAAATATAAATCCGCGTATCGAAAGAAAGATAACCCGTATCAGTAGTGTACGTGAGGTGAAACAAACATTTCTGATTATTTGCGAAGGAGTTAATACCGAACCTGATTATTTCAACGCTTTTCGTTTGACTTCTGCCAATGTGAAGGCACTTGGTCAAGGTATGGGAACATTGGCATTAGTACACAAGGCTATCCATATAAAAGAGCAGGAAAAGCTAAAGGGACGAACATATAATCAGAATTGGGTGGTCTTTGATAAAGATGATTTTCCTGAAAATGATTTTAACTCTGCAATCCTATTGGCGCAACAAAATGGTTTTGAAGTGGCTTATAGTAACCAAGCTTTTGAATTTTGGTTTTTACTGCATTTTAATCTATACCAAGGGGCGTTGCATCGTTCCAGATATGAAAAAATGTTGAGCGCTTTGCTCGGATTTGCTTATACAAAGAAATCGGGTGTAAGTTCTAAAATGTTTAATACTTTGTTTTCTAAACAAGAACAAGCCATTAATCACGCTAAAACTATCATGAGACAATTTAATGGGAATAATCCGGCACAACAAGAATCTTCTACTACTGTTCATTTGTTGGTAAAAGAGTTGAATAAGTTCCTATAATATAAAACTTTTCATTGTTATCGAATTAAAATCAGTATTTTACATATAAACCTTTGTGGCTCTATAAAATCTGTTAGACAGAAAAATAAAAATGTGGAGTAACCATTCTATTTTCCGCCTTGACATAAGTTGTTAGCCGCCATATCTTTGCGCCGTAACCTTTAACAAGAATGAT